>JAFVDR010000230.1 GCA_017476165.1 Treponema sp.
ATTTATTTGACAGATAAAAAAAGACAAGTTAGAGTTAAATTATGAATTGGAAACGTTTCCAGTATCGTTTCCAGAAATGACAATATCGTAACCCTTAGGAGGATATTAATGAAAAAAATCATTGCCGGAACATGTATCATGTTGGCTGCAGCCATGACTTTGTGTGCTGCTGGAAAAAAGAAAGGCACAGTCCGCTACCTGAACTTCAAGCCAGAAGCTGCATCTATATATGAAGAGCTTGCCGCTGCTTATGAAAAAGAAACTGGAGTAAAAGTAATCGTCGAAACAGCTGCAAACAACACGTATGAATCAACGCTTACAGCAAAGATGGCTACAAAACAGGCTCCAACCCTGTTCCAGATTAATGGTCCTGTCGGATATGCAAACTGGAAGGATTACTGTGCAGACTTGTCAAAGACAGAAATCTACAAGCACCTTTCTGACAAATCGCTTGCCATTACAGACAAGGGCAAGGCATACGGAATTCCGTATGTCGTAGAAGGCTACGGCATCATCTACAATAAGGCAATTACCGACAAGTACTTTGCACTGTCTTCAAGAGCTACATCTTTCAAAAGCATGGACGAAATCAACAGCTTTGCAAAACTCAAGGAATTGTGCGATGACATGCAGGCACATGCCGATGTTTTGGGCATCAAGGGTGTATTCGCATCTACATCACTCAAAGCTGGAGAGGACTGGAGATGGCAGACTCACCTTGCAAACCTTCCTATCTACTACGAATTCAAGAACAACAAGATTGACTTGACTTCAAATGCAACACATCAGATCAAGTTCCAGTATGGAAACAACTTCAAGAACATCTTTGACTTGTATACTACAGATTCTGTTGTAGACAGAAAGAACGTTGGCGTAAAGACAGTAGACCAGTCTATGGCAGAGTTTGCCCTTGAAGAAGCTGCAATGGTACAGAACGGAAACTGGGCATGGGGACAGATTTCTGGCGTTACAGGAAACAAAGTAAAGGCAGAAAACGTAAAGTATCTTCCAATTTACACTGGCGTTGCAGGTGAATCATCACAGGGACTGTGCATCGGTACAGAAAACTTCTACTGCATCAACAAGAAGGCATCCAAGGCAGACCAGCAGGCTACTGCCGACTTCATCTACTGGCTGTATTCTTCACCAACAGGAAAGAAATACGTAACAACGAAGCTTGGCTTTATTGCTCCATTCGATACATTCGCAGAAAACGAAAAGCCAACAGACCCATTGGCAAAGGAAATCCTTGCATACATGTCGAAGAAGGGAATTACTTCAGTTTCATGGAACTTTACACTGTTCCCATCACAGACATTCAAGGACAACTTTGGTGCAGATCTTCTGCAGTACTGCCAGGGTTCAAAAGACTGGAACACAGTAGCTTCCAACGTTGTCAACAACTGGAAGACAGAGTGGGAACTGGTTGACGAATAAGTAAGGGACAGTTCGTCCCTATCACAGGCGGCTGTAACCGAGGCAGCCGCTTTTTTTATACCTTATTATGAGGAGTTCTATATGGAAAATAACAAGGCAATAAGAAAATACTTTCCGATATTTGTGCTGCCTACCCTCATTGCATTCATACTGTTTTTTTTCATACCGTTTGTAATGGGATTCGTGCTTTCGTTTACAAAATTCAAAGTCATTACCGATGCCCATTTCATAGGATTAAAGAATTACGTGAGGGCCTTTACGCTTAACAATGAATTTGTCCATGCACTGAGCTTTACGACACTGTTTACCATAGTCTCCATGATTACGGTAAATGTGTTTGCTTTCATACTTGCACTTCTGCTTACGAATGGACTTAAGGGAACAAGCTTTTTCCGCTCCGTATTCTTCATGCCAAACCTCATAGGAGGAATCGTTTTGGGATATATCTGGAACCTTCTCATAAACGGAGTACTCCTGCATTATTTTGGAGAAGACATTTCTTTCAATGCAAAATACGGTTTCTGGGGTCTTGTCATACTGACCAACTGGCAGCTCATAGGCTACATGATGGTCATTTACATTGCAGGACTTCAAAACATATCGTCAGAATTGCTTGAGGCCGCATCAATAGATGGAGCATCATCCCTTACAACCCTGTTCAAGATAAAGATACCAATGGTCATGCCGTCAATAACCATCTGCATGTTCCTTACGCTTACAAACTCCTTTAAGATGTTCGACCAAAATCTCGCTCTTACAAATGGAGCACCAGGAACGTCAACGGAAATGCTTGCACTGAACATCTACAAGACATTCTACGGACGGACAGGATTTCAAGGCGTAGGACAGGCAAAGGCTGTCGTATTCTTCTTTATAGTAGCCATTATTGCCTTTGCTCAGCTTAAACTTACCAATACAAAGGAGATAGAACAATGATGATAGAAAAGAATCGTGCTGCATCACGAACGTTCCAGACGGTACTTCTTCTGGCTCTTACGGCAGTGTTCATATTCCCCATCCTGCTGGTGTTTATGAACTCATTCAAGTCACGCCTGTATGTTTCCACAGACCCGTTTGCCCTTCCAACAGGTTCGATGTTCGTAGGATTTGAAAACTACATTCATGGAATTACATCTTCTGGATTTTTCGTCTCATTCATTCGCTCTGTATGGATTACCATTGCAGGTGTACTGCTTATAATCGTGTGCACTTCAATGACAGCATGGTACATTGTACGTGCAAAGTCAAAATTTACAAAAGTACTGTACTATGCCTTTACGTTCAGCATGATTGTCCCCTTCCAGATGGTCATGTACACGATGACCTTTGTCGTGAACAGAATATACTTTGACAATGTTATCGGAATCCTGTTCGTGTACCTTGGATTCGGCGCTGGACTCACCGTATTCATGTTCACGGGCTTTGTAAAGGCAATTCCCCTTGAAGTAGAAGAAGCAGCGACAATCGATGGCTGCAATCCGCTCCAGACCTATTTCCTCATTGTTTTTCCAATGCTAAAGCCAACTGCAATTACAGTTGCAATACTTCAGGCAATGTGGATTTGGAACGATTACCTGCTGCCATACCTTATACTTGGATCTGACCACAAAACGGTTCCTGTAGCAATCCAGCTTGCCATGCAGGGAGCCTATGGTTCAACTGACTATGGTGGATTCATGGCAATGCTCGTTGTTGCTATCGTTCCAATAATTGCATTCTATATTTCAGCACAGAAATACATCATAAACGGTGTTACAGCTGGTGCCGTAAAGGGATAACGAAGCTACATGACCATAAAGGATATTGCCCGCGAATGCGGTTGTGCCATAGGAACTGTATCCCGTGTATTGAACAATCATCCAGATGTCAGTGAAAAAACACGGGAAAAGGTTCTGGCAGTAGTGCACAAACACAATTTCATACTCAACGAAAATGCCAAACTGCTCAAGGCTCAAGACTGCAAGATGCTGAAAGTTCTGGTAAAGGGGACGTCAAACATCCTCCTCAACAGCCTTCTGGAACGCATACAAAAAAGAATGGAACAGCTTCCCTATACTGCAAGCGTTGTAGTCCTTGACGAATATGACAATGAGGCAAAAGCTGCAAACCGCATATATTACGAGCAGAAGCCGGTTGGAATAATCTTTCTGGGAGGTAGCCCCGACCTATTCAAAGATGATTTTGCCCGCCTTCTTGTTCCATGCGTGGTAATATCAAATGAATCACATTTAATAGAAGGGACTCGCCTTTCCAGCGTAAGCACAAACAACTTTACGGCAGCATGTCATGCCACAGAATATCTCATCCAAAAAGGACACAGAAAAATCGGCGTGATAGGAGGAGATTTATGTGGTTCCGGAATGACGCAAAGGCGCTACGACGGCTTTATAGCAAGCCTTACAAAAGCAGGGTTGGAATTTAACTACGAAAAGGCATACATCACATCAAAGTACTCATTTGAGGATGGGGCTGCATCTGCACAAAGGCTTATAGAAAAATACCCCGATATGACAGCAGTATTTGCCATGTCTGATGTCATGGCAATAGGTGCAATACGAAAGCTTTCAGACATGGGGTACAAAGTTCCTGAAGACATTTCCGTAACAGGATTTGACGGCATGTCAATCAGCGAATATTACAAGCCCCGCCTTACTACCGTACGGCAGAATACGGACTTGCTGGCAGACGAAGGCTTGAAAATTCTGCTGGACAATATTGAAAGAAACGCCCCACCACAAAATAAATTCATTCCGTTTGAATTCATACAGGGAGAAAGCGTCAGACAGCTGCCATAAAACCGCAAAAGTTGCCTAAAGGTCTTCTTGATTTACTTGCCAACACAGAAATTAGCAAAAACCGCCCCAAGAACGTCATCTGGAGTAACCTCGCCAGTCACTTCTCCCAGACTGTCAAGGCAGTCTTCCAAATCTTGCACAACGGCATCAAGCCCATAGCTTCCGTCATTTGCAATGACAAGGGCATGTTCTATCCGTTCAAGGGCTTCGCTTACAGAATTCCGCTGACGCTGGGACCCCAATCCCGCTGCATTCCGATCTGTTTCTTCGCCACCACACAAAATACGCTTTGCAGTGCCAATCAGGGTTCCAAGACCGTTTCCATTTTTTGCAGAAAGCCTTACCTCAGCACGAACATCTGACTTGTAGGCATCATCACCATTCATTTCAATCGCAAAGTCGTCGCCTTTATCGCACTTGTTCCAGACAAGGATAATCGGTGTTTCTTTTTTTTCAGAAAGGAACATTCTATCTTCTTCTGATAATCCAGCAGAAGCATCTACAAGATATAAAATGACATCAGCCTCAGAAGACAAATCTCTCGTTCGCTCAACCCCTTCAGCTTCTATAACATCGCTTGTAGAACGAAGTCCCGCAGTGTCAAACAGTCGTACAGGAATACCCTCAAAAGAAGCCCAGCTTTCCAGCCAGTCACGGGTTGTTCCTTCTATGTCACTCACAATGGCACGTTCTTCTTTTAGCAGTGCATTGAACAGGCTTGACTTTCCTGCATTCGTCTTGCCGCACAGGACAACGCGTGCTCCATCTTGATACAGTTTTTCACTTTTCCATGAGTGCACCAAAGACGCAAGCCGCTGCCGTGCTTCTTCAAGCTGAAAGGAATCAAAGCTGTCTGCAATCGTTTCTTCATCTTCTGGATACTCTATTTCAACTTCAATAGCAGCAAGAGTATCCACAATACATTTTTTTATGCTGTCGATTTCAGCAAACAGATTTCCGGCAAGTCTGCCCACAGCACGTCCTCGGGAGACATCCGTTTTACTGTCAATGATTTCCTTTATGGCTTCAGCTTTTGTCAAATCTGTTTTGCCATTGATATAGGCTCTAAATGTAAACTCCCCCCGTTCGGCCTGCCTGAACCCATTTTTCAGCAAAAGATTTAATACGGCAGTAACGACAGAGACTCCCCCATGGCAATATATTTCCACCATGTCTTCGCCTGTAAACGATTTTGGAGCTTTATACACACCAAGCATCACTTCATCAATCCGACCATTCGAATCCGCATCCAAAAGCCATCCATAAACAAGAGAGTTTGCAGCAGCATTTTGCAATGCACGTGGACGAGAAAAAATGGATGCCATAAGGGAAATGCAATTCTTTCCTGTCGTGCGGACAATGCCGATGGCACCGGGAGCCAACGCAGTTGCAATAGCTGCAATAGGTTCTTCTGGAGTGTAGGAAATATTTGTCATTTATGTAAAGGTCCTATATTCAATAAATGGAAGCCTATGTTTCGAGATGATTCAGAGCGAGCAGCTGCCCTATATTCATATTCTTTTTCCCACAGGGAATCAAGAATTGAAATCATAGCCTTTCTATGTTCCTGCTCAGATTCAAAAGCCTGCAAGAGAGCGTCTTCCGCATCTTTTTTTGATCCAGTACTAAAGGCAGGGAGACGCTCCTGAAGATTGGCTTCATTTTCAATCCACGGAGAAACAGAATCTCCCACATCAGGACTTATGTCATCATAGTTTCCGCCAGAATTATTCCAATACATGTATCCGCGATTTACGCTGTCCCGAACACCATATATTTCTCGCAAAACATAATTCTTGTCATAATACTTACGGTCAAAACGTACACCCATGTAAAATGCCTGAACCCACGGGCGGACAACAATTCGATTCCTTCCGATGACAGTATTTCGATATGTTCCAAAGAAATAAATTCTGTACGGTCGTTCTATGACAGGATTGTACTCCAAAAAATCCTGTTCAAAATGAGAAGGATAGAACATTGGGCAAATGACATCTACATAATTGCTCAGCAATTCTACATCCTGACCAGTTCGCGTACCGCTGCGATACCATCCGTTTGCACCATAAATGTCAATGCCAATGGGTGCATTAATATTTTTGCGCGCATACGACAAGAACGAAATCAATGCAGCTTCCTTATCCATGCCGGCATCTTTCCATCGGAATTTTGCATTTCCCAGGTTTGTACCATCAGTTGGAAAACGTATGTAGTCAAACTGAACTTCGTCAAAGCCACGAGCAATCAGTTCCTTTGCAATCTCTACATTATATTCCCACACTTCTTCACTATATGGATCAACCCAGTTTTCGTCATAGTAAAGCGTTTTTGTCTCTGTCACGTTTCCTTCATCATCAAGAATGTCTTCCGTGCCGCGAACACCAATCCAAGGTTTGTTTCTGACAGAATCCCATACGGCATATTTGCTGCCACCATAAGAAGCAAGGTTCTTGTCCTTAAATACAACAATGCGGCCTATTAAATAGGTATTGTCCTTTTTGAATTCTTCTACAAAATGATCCAAATCTATTTTATACTGCGTCACCGTTCCCTTCTGCTTAAGCATTTCATTTTGAGGCTCAAAGCGCAAAAGGCCGTAGTCATCCTTCATGTCAACGACAAGGGCATTCAAATTATTGTCTGCAATAATCTTTTTATACTTGTCTATGCCAGTCTGATTTCGCACCTGATATGCAGAAATATAGACAGCCTTTCTGTCTGTTGCCGTTGCACAGTATGCGTTTTGCATTGAATTCGGCTTCAGGAGCCATAATTCGCTCAGCTGTAACGGAGTTCCTAGACCAGATCGGTCTTCAGGAATATATGCAGCATTCACATTAGAATACGTTTTTTCCAATGCAGAAGTCCAGTCAGCATATTCAGCGGCAGGAAGGGGGACTATCGTTTTTGAATCAAGTTCTATCGAAGACACCTGGCCAACTGTCGTATACACAATACGACCATTGCTTTGGCACAATCCGTCTATCGTATCAGATGCCTGCGTTCCCTTATAAATCTTTACTGCAGCCTTCTTTTTCCAGTCAAATCGATACAGGTTCGGAATGAATGTATTGGCAATGTAAATGTCTGCATAGACATCCCCAGAAGCATCTTTTACAACGACAGGAAGTATGTCGCTCACTTCATCGGGCTGAGTAAGGCTTGGCATTGCCGAAAAACCAGCACTCACATCTGTCCATGCAGGTCGTGCAGCATCTGCCCTGTAATAGCTAAATCCATAAATGGGATGAGACATGAACACAACAAGTTCCGTCCCCGTTATTTCACCTGATTTTCCATACACAGGCATGTGGGAACAGGCAACAGCCTTCATCCCCGCAGTATATCTGCTCATTGAACCGATAGATTTCCATGTTGCACCACCGTCTCGCGTCAAAAATACGGCATCTTTCGTTGCCGTAACAAGAACGTTTTCATCAAATGGGTCTACGCACAGGTCTTTTAACAGAGGGACTTCGTGCACCAAATGCTTTTCACCTTGTTCGTAGGTCTTAATGAAAAGCGAAGGAAGACCGTTGTTGCACTTGGAGAACGACGTTAGATCACTAGAGGTGAGAATTCCTTGGGAAGTAAGGAAATACCATTTTGACTGCGTTTTTATGATATTGCTGACGGAACCTTCATTCCACAGAATTTCTGTCATCCCGTTTGAGCTAACACGAATTAATCCCCTGTCGGTTCCTGTAAGTATTGGAGAAAGAGGCTTTACAGGTGGTTTTTCTGGTGCTTTTTCTGATAATTTGTATAGAGGTTTAGTCTTTGTAAAACCTACTTCTACAATACATATATATATGAATAAAGTTAGTACTACTTGTGTGAAAATTTTGCGCATATCAACAATATCGGAAAAAAGAGATGATACTTTTAAACAAAAAAAGCAAGCTTAAAAACTGCCTGTTTTGTTCCGTGCATTAAGGTCGCGAAATGCCTCTTATAAATTGATCTTTATGGATTTCTTTCTACTTTTAGCATATTTTTGGATTTTTGCGTCCCAATGCAGGCGCCCACATAACATGCGTTTGTATTGGTTTTGAAAACCATGTTAGGTCGTTATTTTTTCAATTGCAATATTTCACTCTTAAATCTTGACCATAATTCTTCATTGATTTTCTTATTAGGTTTTATTCTTTCAATAGAATCGATATTCTTAGTAACATTAATAAGATTCACTTTATCCAATAGAAGATTTGGAGGGCAATTGATTTGTTTTGCGTAACATTCTCTAATATTATATATTTTTTTCGCAAGTTCTCTCTCTTCAGGTGTTAGTATTTTAAATTCTTTAGACTTAAATATAGTAGGTATTGATTCTTTATCATAATCAATTCTAGATTTAATAAGTCTTTTGATAAGAGTTTCTGTCTTACCTTCCCTTATAACCATATTAAGTAATTTCTCTTTTAGCAGAAATAAATATTGTACATCTGTTAGCGCATATTGAATTGCATCTTTATCTATAGGTCTTTTTATCCAATTATGCATCTGAAATTTCTTTTTATTTTCAATGTTTATTCCAAGCACATCATTTATAATATCATAAAACCCTTTTTTTTCATATTCCAGAGTATCAACAAATGTTTTTAAATCCCATACACTATTCATTTTTATTCCATACTGTTTATAAACCAAATTTATATCAGACCCAGCGCCATAAAATATTTTTACCAAATTCTTGTCTTCTAATGTCTTTTTTAATTCAATTTTGCTTAATTCAAAAGGATCTATAATATAAAAATCAAATCTATCAAATACTTGGATTAAACAAAGTTTGCATCCATAAGCATGAAGATTATATTCCCCTTCGAAATCCATAGCGATTACATGAATATTTTTATTGAACCAATTCTTTCGTAGATTTATTAGTTCCTCATCAGTAGAAATTGTTGTATATTTTATCATAGTGATGCCTTTTTCCTAAAAAATCACAATTGCTATAACATAATTTCGCTGTTCGCTGTAAATCTATTAAAGAAGAGTACTTTGCACCTTTAATATTCTTACGACTTTTACGAATGTCTTATTATATCACACTTTTTTTAAGTTTTTTCAGAGTTTTATTTGGATTTTTTTCTCTTCACAGTGCAAGTCAAGTCTCTCCATAGAGAGAGCCGCCTCTCCTCACGGAGAGGCACTATCTCCGCCATGATGTTTAAAGGTGTCTCCGCCTACTGGAGACACCCTGTCTCCAAGGGGGTGGAGAGTAAGTGTCTCCGATAATTTGTTCCCGACATTTTGGAAAAAAATAAAAAATCAAGTTTAATCTACATTTTGCTTCAAAAAAATATGTTATTGTTATATACAGATAAGGCAAAAGAACTTGTCTGGGGAATTATTATGAAAATACAAGCGTGACGTTCTTTCGATAAGCCGAAAACGAAAGAACTTATAAAAAATGCCTGCAAATTTATTGCAGTAAATCTACAGGCTACAAAAAGATGTGCATCTTCTCGTTACTGATTATGAAGATACCACATCAGACCGTTCGGGGTCAATTGCTTAAAAACTTAAAAATAACTTATAAAAGGTGGTATTATTATGAATGATAAAACAAACAAACTTTCAGACACAGTGAATGTAACTATGCACACACTCACTCTTTCAGACAAAACTGTTTCTTATGCAAGGG
>JAFVDR010000231.1 GCA_017476165.1 Treponema sp.
TATACGAAGAAGTATCAAAGCCGCACGAAAAAGACGGTCAGAATTCCATCGAAAGCTACATCATCACCATCCCCGTCGGAGGAAAAACGCACCGGGGACATTACGGACACTTTGGAAGGGAACTGGGCATTATTCTCGAAGGAACGGCAAGCCTCATCTACCAGAACTCGGAATATGAGCTGGAACAGGGAGACAGCATTTCATTCAGTGCCAGTGCTCCACACACACTGGAAAACAAGGGGCAGCAGCAACTGAAAGCCCTGTGGATTGTAACTCCGGCACAACGGTTTGTATAAAAAGCCAGACGGTTCGATGCCATTTTTGGCAGGTTTTATGCTTCTACTCCGTTTGAGCCATAAGTTCAGCCATTCTTTTTTCATCTACAGGGCGTGAAAAATAATAGCCCTGAATAATGTCACATCCATCGCGAAGCAGTTTTTTGTACTGCGCTTCGTTTTCAACACCTTCTGTGACAACCTGAAGCCCAAAGCGGTGGCTGGTTGCTATAATTACCTTGATGAAATCATTGTTTCCTTTGCTAGTACAGATTGAATCTGTAAAGCTCTTGTCTATCTTTAATTCCTTGAAATTGAATTTGTAAATATAGCTGAGCGAAGAATATCCCGTACCAAAATCGTCAATGGAAGTCTGAATTCCGTTGGCATTCAGTTCGTCAATGAGCTTTACAGCCTTATCAGTCGATTCCACCAACACCGATTCGGTGATTTCAAACATAAGGTTCTTTACGTTTATCTGACTGTTGGCAATGATGTCCTTGCAGCATTCGATGAACGAATCATCCAAAAACTGGCTGCAGGAAATATTAATGGAAAGAGTTACCTTTCTGTTTGCCTCACTTGCATTATCGAGCGCAGCCTTGAATGCCTTCATGCCGTTCTTCATGACCCACTCGCCAATATCATAGATAAAACCTTCCTTTTCGGCAATAGGAATGAATTCTTCGGGGCCAATGACATTGCCGTCAAAGTCGCGAAGGCGAAGCAGACATTCAAATCCATGGAGCTTTTTTGTTTTTGCCACATACTGCGGCTGAAAACTCAACGAGAACAGATTTGCACTGATGGCTTTCTGCAGGATATCTGAAATAAAGAGTTCCCGCTTTATGCTCTGCAATGTATCTGCATTGAACGTGCAAAAGCGGAACTTTGTCTTGTCACGAGCTTTCTTTTTGGCATCAGACAATGCGGCATCTGCAAACTGACGCAGCTGTTCAACCTTGGAAGAATTTTCAGGATACTCCACAATGCCGGCATAGGCACAAATGAAATTTTCAAACTTGCCGGTAAGTACAGGACTGTCAAATGTTGCAGCAACGGTTCTGATAGACGACTTTAGGGCATCATTGCTTTCATAGTTCAGGAACAATATGGAAAACTCATCTCCATTTATGCGGTACACGGTGCTGTCCGTGCCTTCAAGGGCATGTTTCCACCTGGCAACCAGATTTTTCAGCACTTCGTTGCCGCACTTATAGCCACGGACTTCATTGATGTGCTTAAAGGAATCCAAGTCAAGGAGCATCATGGCAAAACGAACTTTTTTTCTGACAAGCTCATTCAAGTCATGCTCCAAGCACCTGATGTTTTTCGCTCCCGTCAGGTAATCTGTATGGGCAAATTCAAAAAGAGACTTGTTTGTGACAGAGGTTCTCTCAATAAGAAAGAAAATGACGGACACCGAGAACAATTGGATCAGAATCAGGCAAAGGATGGGAACAAGGTTCACATTGTTCAATTGAACAAACTGCAAAAGCACGATTGCAAAATTCAGCACACAGCCCAAACAGACAAAGAACATTCCATCCTTTCTGAACAGAACCGTTGTCAGTACAGCTACAAAAAACTGAACGAGCAAAACTATAGACGCAACGACATTGCCAGAGACAGCTGCATGACCTACATACATATACCTGTCAATCAGAAAAAGAGGAACGAAGCCCAATGCTAGCAGAATGAAAGCAAGCACAGAGACAATAAAAATCCGTTTTACATTCATTATCACAAAACCTTTATACTTTTTACTATTATATCTGAGGCAGTTTAAACTGCCTCATTTATATTATAGCACACTTTTCAATCCATCTTGAATAAAAATAAAAAAAAGAAAGAGAATAACCTGCAATGCCATTGGAAACCGCCTGTCTGCTTATGCACAAAGCGACCATTGCAAATTTATGCAAAAAAGTATAGTATTACGTGAAAAATATGCGTGATTGTTACAAAATTCTCGGAGTTCCGCACAATGCAACTGCTGCAGAAATCCGCAGAGCCTACAGACAGAAAGCAAAGCTTCTTCATCCAGACATTACCCATGAAGATTCCGAAAAATTTCGGGAACTTGTGCAGGCGTATGAAACGCTTTCGGACATCAAGTCACGCAGTCTGTTTGACGAATCCTTTGCATACAAAAACTCCGCATACGCAAAGCAAACATCGGGCAACACAAAGTCCTTTGATTACAGGACATGGCTCTTGGAACGGGACGATGACGAAAGCCGTGCGAAACTCATTTTCTTTGACCTTACGCACAACAAGGAAGATTCTGCCGTGGAAGAATTCAAGAAAATGAACATGACCCGTTCAGGCTTCAAGCTTTCCAAATGGTTCACGAGGGAAGACTTTATGGACTACGGCTTTATTCTGTCAGAAGAACTGGTGCTGCGGCAGGAATACTACGATGCCGTCATCCTGCTGGAACAGATAATAAAAATGGAATACAGTTACAGCTACTTCAAGCTTTTCTTTCCCGAAGTCAAGAGTCTTGCACGGCACATACTGAGGAACAATGTTGGCGGACAGATGAACGATGAACTTGCCATCGATGCTTGGGAACGTGCACTGGATTTGCGGTTTGACAAAGCTGACGATTCCTATTTCCTGCAGAAAATGGCGGAAGCGTACGAACGCATAGGAGACAAGCATACTGCACGCATATGCAGGGAAGAATCCATGAGGTTGGTTTCCTGAAAAGAAGCTCCAAAAGCCCCGAAACTCGTTGAAAGTGCGTTAGGCTTTTGATTTACAATGTACAGAAAGAGGTGAACATAGATGATTAGACTAAAGAATGACAAGGAAATCATTGAAATCAGAAAAAGCTGTCATCTGCTGGCAGACTTGTTCAATGAAATAATTCCCAAAGTAAAGCCTGGCATTTCAACCAAGCAGATTGACGAATGGTGCGTTGAATTCATGCATCGGTTCGGTGGAAAACCTGCATGGCATCAGGAAGGATTTCCTGGAGCAGCATGCATCAGCATCAATGAAGAAGTCATCCACGGAGTGCCATCAAAAAGCAAGATTGTACATGACGGTGACTTGGTATCGCTAGACATAGGCATCAATCTGAACGGCTACATTTCGGACAGCACGCACACCGTCATGGTTGGCAACGTAAAGCAAAATCACAGAAAACTCGTTCAGGTAACAAGGGAAAGCCTTGCTGCAGGAATCTTTGCCTGCGTACCAGGAAACAGAATCAGCCACATTTCAAATGCTGTATACGATGTTGCATACAAGCAGCATAATTATGGAGTCGTCTATGATTATTGCGGACACGGTGTCGGTCTTGAAGTACACGAAGATCCATCCATTCCAAATTGTCCAAGCCACGGAGCAAACCCTCGCATTCAGGCAGGAATGGTGCTGGCAATAGAACCGATGATAAACGAAGGCACTGACGATGTCATTACGGGAGCAAACGGCAGCGAATGGACTGTTGTAACGGCTGACGGCAGCTGGAGTTGTCACGAAGAACACACCGTAGCTGTATTTCCAGACCACACCGAAATACTGACTGATTTGAATTACAATGGCAATGCATGCCAGGTCTAATAATTGGAGGATATATGTCTAAGATTCAGATGAAAAATGCCATCGCAGAACTTGATGGCGATGAAATGACACGGGTTCTGTGGAAGCTCATAAAGGACAAGCTGCTGTTGCCTTTTATTGACCTGAAAACAGAATATTACGATTTGTCCATTACAGAACGCGACAAGACAGACGACAAGATTACCTACGAGGCTGCAGCCGCCATCAAGCGCCTGGGAATAGGCGTAAAATGTGCAACAATCACAAGCAATGCTGCCCGCGTAAAGGAATACAACTTGACTCACCTTACGCCAAGCCCAAATGGAATTCTGCGCGGAGAACTTGACGGAACAGTATTCCGTACACCTATATTTGTAAAAAACATCAAAGGTACCGTCAGTTGCTGGGAAAAGCCCATTACGCTCGGTCGCCACGCCTATGGAGATGTATACAAGAACTGCGAAATCAAGACACCATGTGCGGGAAAGGCTGAGCTGGTCTTTACTGGTGAAGACGGAAAAGAAATCCGCAAGACAATCATGGACATGAAGGGACCTGGAATCATTCAGGGAATCCACAACATGGATGCATCCATAGAAAGCTTTGCCCGCTGCTGCTTTACGTATGCACTTGATCAAAAAATTGATGTCTGGTTCGGAGCAAAGGATACCATCAGCAAGACGTACGACGGAAACTTTAAGGAAATCATGCAGCGTGTATTTGACACAGAATACAAGGACAAGTTCGAAAAGGCAGGCCTTACATACTTTTACACGCTCATAGACGATGCCGTTGCACGCGTTGTAAAGAGCGAGGGAGGATTCCTGTGGGCATGCAAGAACTATGATGGCGATGTCATGAGCGACATGATTGCATCTGCATGCGGAAGCCTTGCCATGATGACAAGCGTACTCGTATGTCCAGGTGGAGAATTTGAATTTGAAGCAAGCCACGGAACAGTGCAAAAGCACTATTACCGCTACTTGAAAGGCGAAAAGACAAGTACAAACCCGGTAGCCACAATCTTTGCATGGACAGGAGCTCTTGCAAAGCGTGCAGAACTTGATGGAACGCCAGACCTTGCAGACTTTGCACACAAGCTGGAAAAGGCAACACTCGGCACCATCGAAGACGGAATCATGACAGGAGACCTTGCAAAGCTTGCCATTCCACAAGCAAAGAAAATCGTAAACAGCTGGGAGTACATTGACGAAATCGCTGCCCGACTGAGCAAGTAATGCAATCAGGACACTTGCCCAGTGCAAGTGTCCGCCATGTCCCAGAGTTCAAGCTCATCAAGCAAATTTGAAAACAAAATCGCTGCAAGATAACAAATCTTTCTATTGAAATTCCCTACCTGATTACTTATAATCAATACCTATGACCATAAAGCACATCCTTGACACAAAAAAAGTAACCCTTTCGCTTGAAGTGTTTCCACCAAAGTTGCAGTCAAAATTTGACAGTGTTGTCGAAGCAACAAAAGAACTTGCAGAACTAAAGCCAGACTTCATGTCCATTACCTATGGTGCTGGCGGCACGACAAAAGTGAACACCGTGGAAATTGCCTCAAAAATCCAATCATTCAGCACTCCAGCCCTTGCCCACCTGACCTGCGTAGGCAATACAAAGGACTCCATACAGACAACGATTCAGGCTATGAAAAACGAAGGCATTGAAAA
>JAFVDR010000232.1 GCA_017476165.1 Treponema sp.
CAGATTGCAGATGCCATCAGTGCTGCCCGTCCGGGAGCACGAAGAGAAACTGTTGACAACTACATCAAGAGACTTGAAAATCTGGAAGAAACGGCAAAGAAGTTCTCTGGTGTTGAACAGGCCTATGCAATTCAAGCTGGTCGCGAGCTTAGGATTTTGGTCAACAACGAGAAAATTCCTGATGATCAGGTAAAGGAACTTGCACGGCAGATTGCAAAACAAATTGAAAACGACTTGCAGTATCCAGGAAGAATCAAAATAACGATGATTCGTGAAACACGCATCATTGAATACGCACGGTAGTTTTTTTCGTACATAAAAAAAGGAGCTTTCCTCAACGGAAGCTCCTTTTTTTTGCTCTCAATGCAAACTCTTAATCAAAAAATCCTTTTGCTTTCAGAAGTTCTGCATTCAATATTCCACCAAGTGCGGCACCTCGTTTTGTATTATGGCTCAACGCGACAAATTTCACATCAAATACGTTGCATTTGCGCAAGCGTCCAATGACACATGCCATTCCCTTTTCCGTCTCACGGTCTCTCCGAGGCTGAGGACGATTTTCTTCATGCCGAACAACAATCGGATGCTTCGGGGCAGAAGGCAAATCCAGCTCCTGAGGCACAGACGTAAACGAAGTCCATACGCGCTCAATTTCTTCAAGCGACGGCTTTTTATCTTCTGGCAAATCAAATTCAAGACTGACTGTAGCAGTATGTCCATCAATAACAGGAACTCTCGTACATGTAGAACTAACAACAGGCAGAACTGCATTTTCAATCTTGTCACCTGAAACGGAACCCAAAATTTTCAAACACTCTTTTTCAGTCTTTTCTTCTTCACCGCCAATATATGGCACAATGTTGTCAATCATATCAAAGCTGGAAACCCCTGGATATCCAGCACCACTTACCGCCTGTAAAGTCGTTACTATCATTCTTTTGACAGGATACCCGGCTTTAATGAGGGCATACAGCGGCATCATGTATGTCTGAAGGGAACAGTTGGGCTTTACAGCCACAAAACCTTTGTCCCATCCATGGTGGGCACGCTGCTTTGCAATGACATCAAGATGACTGCTGTTTATTTCAGGAATCAACATAGGAACATCTTCCGTCCAGCGATTTGCACTGGCATTGGAAACGACAGGAATTCCCTGTGCAGCATACCGCTCTTCAAGACTTTTGATTTCATCCTTGCTCATTTCAAGTGCACTGAATACAAAGCGGCACTTTCCCAGTGCAGACTTTTCGTCATTTGCATCCTGAACAGTAAGTTTTGCAACATCTGAGGGAATGTCCGCTCCAATAAGCCACCTGTTTGCTACGGCATCTTTGTACAGCTTTCCAGCGCTACGGGGAGAAGCTGCAACATACGTCACTTCAAACCAAGGATGATTTTCCAGCAGCTTTATGTACCTCTGTCCAACCATTCCTGTTGCACCCAAAACGCCTACAGGTATCTTACTCATATATTACACTCCTTTAAAGCAGCCTTTATAACCTCCAAGGCTTCTGGCTTAACGTCAACAAGCGGCAATCTGCAAGGACCAGCGGGAAGCCCCTTCAAGTTCATGGCAGCCTTGATGCTCGATGGATTGCCGTCTACAAATGCAGCACGGAAAAATGGCTGCAGCCTGTAATGAATGTTCCGGGCTTCTGCAAACTTGCCGTCAAGACAATCATGCACAAGTTCCGTCATCAACGATGGGATCATATTGGTGACAACAGAGAACACCCCGTCTCCACCTGCTGCCATCAATGGCAACGTTAGACCGTCATCGCCGCTCATGACTGAAAAATCAGGATGCTTTGAAGCAATCTTTTCTATTACTTCCATCATCTGATTTATGCTTCCGCTAGCTTCCTTGACACCGGCAATGTTTGGCAACTCGGCAATGCGTGCAAGCAACGGAACGGAAATATTCTTAGAGGTACGTCCCTGTATGTTGTATACGATTATTGGCAAGCCAACCTTAGAAACAGCCTCATAATGACGGAATACGCCCTCATCACTCGGCTTGTTGTAATAAGGAGTCACTACAAGGGCATAATCAGCGCCAAGTTTTTTTGCGCGTTCAACATATCTTACTGCATCTCGCGTATTGTTGCTTCCTGCACCAACAACGACTTTTACCTGTTTTCCATTTTTTTTGTTCCAATCTTTTACAAGAGGAACAACTATGTTAATGAGTTTTTCTTCTTCATCTTCATCAAGCGTAGGTGTTTCACCTGTTGTTCCCAAAGGCAAAAGTCCGTCAATACCCTGCTCCAACTGGAACAGAACATTCTTCTTAAAGCCATCGTAATCCACCGAACCGTCAGCATTCATCGGTGTAATCATGGCTGTAAAAGATCCGTGCAGTCTAGACATGACACTTAACTCCTTTCTATAATACAATTATTGTATTATTATACATAAATACATAAAATAATCAACAAGAGCTACATTTCAGCTTCGCTGTCATTCTAATCTCTGCATCTCCGTCATTCCAATCTCTGCATCTCCGTCATTCCAATCTCTGCGTCTCCGTCATTCCAATCTCTGCGTCTCCGTCATTCCAATCTCTGCGTCTCCGTCATTCCAATCTCTACATCTCCGTCATTCCAATCTCGGTGATACAATTGCTGAGATGACCGCAAGAACCTGTTTCAAAAATTCGTCTGGACTTCTAAAACTGATTTGCAGAAAAAAAAAAACGGTATTTGAGCACACATCAAATACCGTCCACAAAGAACTGACATGAAAAATCAACTTTTTTTATAATTTTTACATAGTAGGAATACCTACATTCAAAACTCTTTCACACAATATATGTAATCTCTTATCCCCAAGACAGAAAAAAGCTCTCAGATACCGGAAAGCAAATCTCTGTCTATGGGTGTTAAAATAGCATGACCGTCTGTTTCACGCAACAAATTCTACTACCCAAAATATGGTATATTCCTACCATATTTTTATTAATTTTAAGAACACTTTCTTTTTTTACATCATGTGTTATAATAAGTTTCATGAAGCAAAAAGTCATATTCACAACAATTCTTCTCTTTGCTTTTTATTTTATTGCCTCTACAGTATTCAAAAATACAACAATCCCCATGGACACGCAATTTTATTGGGACGCTGACAATTCATGCACTCCCGACTCAGTTCTTTCAAGGGAATTTACAAAAACCGGAAGAGAATTCACATGCAAAACATCAAAAGGAAGCATTTGGATTCTCATTACTTTAGAAGAAGATCCAACAGACAAAGAATATTCCTACACGCTTGATTTCGGACAGGATTCTCTTTCTCTCATAGAACTGTACATAAAAAAAGAAGGTTCCTGGACATTCTACGGAAAAACAGGAAAGGGACAAAACAGAAAAGAGATACAGACTAGTTTTATGAGAGATGCTTTAGTTATAAACGGAAAGCATTTTGAAACAAACAAACCTCACGAACTGTTGCTGAAAATCGCTCCAAATTACGGAAGCACAATCGTCTTTACCCTAAAAAAAACAAACACATACTGGAAAAACGTCATAAAGATGACGGTCATTCATTCTACAGTGTCATGCATCTGTTTTTCCATCGCATTCATGACGCTCATTTACGGGTTGCTGTTCAGCGACACAATCATGCTGCTGATAAGCATAAACAGCTTCATTTTCCTGCTAATGCAGCTGCAACTTACAGGAATGGGACCTGCATATCTTTGGAACGTCATTTCCCGAAACCTGTCATCGAACAACTACATTTCATACTTTTTAATGCGCCTGATCATCTTGAACATTGCATTCATCCTGTTCACCATGCGGACATACAACAAAAACGCAGCATGTGCAACAGCTTACAAAGTAATTTTCTATGCAATCATTTCAACGGAATTCATTGATTTTTTCATAAACTGCTTAAACCCATCCCAAAAGGTCATATTCTTTTTGTTCAACACGAGCACAATCGTTCAAAACCTGCTCTTCATTGCGATGGTTTGCATGCTTTTGGTACAGGACAAAAAAGAGATTCCATACAGCATTCAATACTGGCTTCCCATATTTGCACTGAACGGACTAAAACATGGCATTGACATACTGACTGTTACATCACATACCACGTTCCTGTTTTTCAACAAAGACATTTACCTGATGAAGTACCTGTCATTTTTTGTATTCATCACGCCTATCCTGCTGACTACAATACAAAACATCCGTACTAAATTCAAAAACCTTCGAGACAAACTCAAGGAATTTGAAAAGAAAAGCATTTCCGATGACATTGACAATGCATTTTACATATCTACAATCCATCAGCTCATTGACATGAACGCAATGGCAATCAATGCCCTGAACATGCCCGAACTGAAATTTGAAACCTACGACAGCAAGGAAATAAAAAACCTGATGCAATACAATCTTGTAAAATCACAGGCATTTTTAAATACAACCTTGCAGATGCGCAGCAAAAAGAATGCATGCGAATCAAACATCATGCTTCAATCCTTTTTCATGAGTTGCATTACACACATCGAAACAATGGCAAAGCTCAACCACATAAAGCTGAATGTCCGCTCTTCTATAACGCAGGACTACTACCTGAGGACAAATCCCTACATACTGCAGCTTGTCTTTGCAAGTCTCGCAACTTCCGTCATAAAGTTGACGGCATCAGATTCAATCCTCAACATCAATTTGAGCTTTGAAAATGACATACTCCACTATGCATTACAAAACGAAATGCCTGCGGAAGAACAGAAGTTCCTGAAAAAAATCCTTTCAAAATACAGTTCCACCCATGAAACAGGAGAAACTGATGTCAACACGTACGAATTTGAAATGATACACAGGGCCTGCAAGCTGTACAACGGAAATCTTTCAATAAAACCATTGACAAAGGGTGTTCAATTTACAGCAGAAATGCACATTCCTCATTTAAAGACTATGGAAAACAGTGATGCCATTTACGAAAAGTCTTTTTACAATCCAGACCTCAACAAGGACAAAACGCCCATCCCAATCAAACTGCCGTTTTCTCATTTAAAAAAAGACCCCCTGTCAATTTTCATTGCAGAAGACAATTTGGTCAACATCTCCTATTTCAAGAACATGCTGCAGGAATACGGCATTGTCAAGACAGCCTCGTCTGGTCTGGAAGCATGGAATGCGCTCAATGAAAGCAGGATGCAGCCTGACATCATCATTGCAGAGTACAACCTGCCCTTGCTTTCAGGTTTTGAGCTGTTCAAAAAATGCAAGAATTCCTTTGAACTCCAGAACATTCCTTTCATCATGCTCCTTCAGTCCTCTGATTATGACAAAATGCAGGAACTGTACATAACAGGCGTATCTTCGTGCCTTGTAAAACCATTTGCCACAATAGATTTTTTCAATCAAATTTCATCGGTACTGTCTACGACCTACAAAGCAAAGAATTCCGTACTCAACAACATCAACAGGGCTGTCATAAACAATCAAAGCATTTCCCTCGGCACGGCTTCAGTTTCCGAAAAAAAGCAGGAACATGCTGACAGCCTGTTTGAAAAAGCAAACCTGTCTCCACGTGAAAGGCAGATAGCAACATTGATTTCAGTCGGCAGAAGCGACAAGGAAATTGCCGAGGAACTGAACATTTCACCAGCAACAGTGGCAACCCACAACAAAAACATATTCAAAAAACTTTCTGTCCACAGTCGTATTGAGTTGATTAACAAAGTACAGTAATATAAATTATACCTTGCATTGAACTCTAACAGAGCTTGTCTAGTTAAAAACAGGTTCAATGCATCGAATCAAAAAAATTGAGGTACTGTGTATGGCGGGAAACACATTTGGGGAAGCATTTAAAGTCACCACATTTGGAGAAAGCCACGGTGAAGGACTCGGATGCATCATTGACGGGTGTCCTGCCGGCATTGCATTTGACAAAGATTTTTTGCAGTTGCAGATGGACAGGCGAAAACCTGGGGCAAAAAACAATGCTTCTGTTACAGCCCGACAGGAAAGCGACAGAGCGGAAGTTCTCAGCGGCATTTTCGAAGGAAAAACAACGGGTACTCCCATTGCAATCCTCATACGAAACACGAACCAGCACTCTGGAGACTACTCAAACATAATGAACACGTTTCGACCGGGACATGCAGACTTTACGTACTTTGAAAAATACGGCATCAGGGACTATCGGGGTGGCGGTCGCTCCAGTGGCAGGGAAACCTGTGCCAGAGTTGCAGCAGGAGCTGTTGCATCAATACTCCTGCACCACTACGGCATTTTCATTACGGCATATACGCTTGCAGCCGCAGGAATTTACTGTGAATCCATTTCCATTGACGAAATCGAGCAGAACTCGCTAAGAGCAGCAGACAATAAGGCTGCCGCCAAAATGAATGAAAAAATCGAACAGCTGCGCAGGGAAGGAAATTCTGCAGGCGGCATCATTGAATGCATTGTCAAAGGAGTACCTTCGGGACTGGGCGAGCCCGTCTTCGACAAGGCAGATGCACTGCTCGCCCATGCCATGCTTTCTGTCGGTGCCGTAAAGGGCATTGAATTCGGTGCAGGATTCCATGCTTCACAAATGACAGGAAAGGAAAACAATGATCAGATGAGGAAAGGTCCTCTATTTCTTTCAAACAATGCCGGTGGCATTTTAGGTGGCATTACCAGAGGTGATGACATTGTTTTCAGAGTTGCCGTAAAGCCTGTTCCCAGCATCTTTACACAACAGCAGACCATAAACACTGACAATGAAGATGAAACCATACAGATTGCAGGACGGCACGATGTCTGTCTGTGTCCACGCATTGTTCCTGTAATAGAAGCAATGACGGCAATCACGATGGCTGACTTGCTGCTCAGAAACAAATCAGCACGCATATAGGGGTACATCATGACAAAAAAAACACGGATACTATTGGCAGGCTTTCTTTGTTTTTCAACGCTCTGTTTTTTTTGCGGGCTATGCATTCGTGATGTGCATGATACGATACGGGCAGAAAACTTTGTACACGATCTGACAGCAGACCAGACGGCACAGTTGGAAGAAACACTTGACGCTACTTTTCCAGAACGGAACACAACGGCACTTTCCCACCTTCCCTACAAGCTGCTTGAACCGGATCTGAACATACAGGCAGGAAGTGCTATCCTTGTTGACACTGCTACAGGCAGCATTCTGTACGAGAAGAATGCAGACGACAGCATTCCGCCAGCTTCGCTGACAAAAATCATAGAGATGTATGTTCTGTTTCAAGCGGTAGAAAACAACGAAATAGCGCTGGATGACATCGTTCCGCTACCACCGCAAAGTTGGTCGGAAAACCTGCCCCCTGATGCATCGCGAATGCATTTGGGCAAGAATCACCGGGTGACATTGAGAGAACTCATGCTCGGACTTGCCATTTCCAGCGGCAATGATGCCTCCATTGCAGCCGCATACTATGTCTGCGGCAACATGAATGACTTTGTAAGCCGCATGAATGCTGCCGTTGCAAATGCAGGACTAACGCACACTCATTTTGTAGAGTCCAGCGGTTACAGTGAACGCAACACGACAACAGCACGGGAATTTGCAACCTTTGCACGAATGTACATGAGACAATACCCGGAATCGCTGGAACAGTTCCACTCGCAAAGCATGTTTACCTACCCGCAGGCAAGAAACCTTCCTCCAGAATTGCGGGGACAGGCACAGGCTCTTGCAATAAAGCAATACAATACAAACAAATTGCTGTCAAAACTTGAGGGATGCGACGGGTTAAAGACTGGATACATAGACGAGAGTGGCTACAACATTGCTGTAACGGCAAAACGGAATGGAACAAGATTTTTATCAGTTACAATGAGGGGACCGGGGCATTCGACAGCAGAAGGCAATGCTTACCGAGTTTCAGACAACATGGCACTGTTTTCCTATGCCTTCGCAAACTTTGCAGACTACAATCCACCTCAAAAAAAGCATGAATATGCAATTGGAGTTCCAGATTCAAAGCAAAAATTCATCAAGCTGATTCCAGCATGTCCAGAATCATTCACCGTGCCATTCATAACGGGAACGACTCCCGAAGACTCGGTGGCAGCAGTGTACACAGAAGTAACAATGCCCCACTGCCTGTTGGGAAGCATAAAAAAGGGCATGAAATGCGGTGAAATAGCATACAAAATAGGTTCTACCACATTACGGACGCTGCCGCTTGTTGCAGACAGAGATGCAGAACCTGCAAGCATTGCATCCCGACTGTACGGAAGGCTTATTTATTCGCTAATTGAGCTTGATTTTTCAATAAGGTCAAGAATTGATACAAATTCATAGCCATCATTCTGTAATGAACGCAAGACTGCCTCCAGATCCCTGTCGGCACTGCCCACGGACAAGGGAATGACAAGGCAATCATATTCAATCGTATTTGCATCAACGTAGAGATATCCAGACTGGGCTCCAGCTTCCTTTATGGTGGCATCGTAGCGGTTAAACGGAGCATGCCACAACAGAGAGAGTTCCTTACCTGTTACCATGAAGAACTCATCTTCGTTGCGTGCCAAGCCGCGGCGGATAAAATCTGAATCAATTGCATACGTTGTGCCAAGCAAATCAACATTGCAAAAAAACAAGGAAGCACAGACATTGCCGGAATCGGACAGAAGTTTTGTTTCCAGTGGATAGCGATGAATGAATTCGCCGTTTATGAAGAATGTACCGCAGGCATCATACTTGTTCAATATGTATAAGATGCGTCCAATGCCCTTTGCATCTCCCACTGCGTCAAAAATCAGCGAGGCCTTTTTACGCACTGCCGCTACCTGCTGAGTCTTGCCGTCCAACGGATAGGTAAATGCCTGCCTGTCAAGCGTGCGTACATATACTGAGTTAGTATAGTTTGTATTGTCGGCTTCGCCAATGAATACCCGAAACATATCATTCGTTTGAACCATATTTGCAGATGGCTTTTGAAGAGAATCGAGTTCATTCCATGTGTTGGAAATCGCATTGTACATGTAGGCTGGCGATGAAGGAGACGTATATGCAATTATCGTGTCATCATGCCAAAAAGCCTTGTATATTGAAGACAAGAACAAAACGGAATCTTTTTTGCTAACAGAATAGTCACGTTCCTTAAATTCTAAAAAGCGTACCGATTCCGTTCCACCAATGCAAATGCTTGAATCAGTTTTCCATGCCGCGCTCACAATTTGCTGCCCCTCAAGGGAAAGTGTTTCTTTCCATCCGTCAAGACTATACACTAAAAACGTTTTTTCATCAGAGAAGGCAACATAGTTTCCATCTGGAGACAGAACGGGAGCAATTGAATTGCATGCAGAAGATATCAAGTGAACTTTGTCAGACAGAGCATACATGGCGCTCATCTTTTTTTTATCTGCAAAACGCATGTAATCTATCCACAAGACTGGTGTCCCGTCAGATTGCCAGAATACAGTACAATCAAGAGGAGCTCCTGAAACGATGCTCAGAGGCTGTTGCACAACAGGTTGAACAAAGTCGTAGCGGTCTTTATTAACGGTGCAATAGGTAATGAATTTGTTGCCCGTATTCACTACAAGCTGAGAACCATCTGTATTGCACCAAAAGTAATCCTGAGCAGAATCAAAGGCATACAGCAAGCGCCCTACAACAGAACCTTCACCGACA
>JAFVDR010000233.1 GCA_017476165.1 Treponema sp.
GATTCCTCAGATACAGCAGAGAATTAATCAGACGTTGATTGTCACGCTGATGAAGCCCTATGGAAGGTTCGTCAAGGACATACATGACACCGGTCAATGCGCTGCCAATCTGTGTGGAAAGCCTGATGCGCTGGGCTTCTCCACCGCTCAATGTTGCCGCAGAACGTTCAAGCGTCAGGTATTCAAGTCCAACATTCTTAAGGAATTGCAGGCGCGAATGAATCTCTTTTAAAATCTGGGAGGCAATTTTCCGTTCTGTTTCAGAAAACGAAATATGCTCAAAAAAATCGATTGTCTGCAAAACGGACAGCTCGGTCAAATCCCATATATTTTTTCCGCCCACGGTAACTGCAAGAGCTTCCTTTCGCAAACGCTTGCCTTTGCAACTCGAACACTGACAGTGCGACATATATTTTTCTTCCATGCGGGTGCGCTGTGCATCTCCCCATGCTTCAGCATATCGGCGGCGCATGTCTGCCATGACACCAAGCCACGGACGTTTGTACTCGCTGTAGCCTTCTCCGCTTTGTTTTTCATAGACCCAAGACAATACAATGTTTTCGTCACCGTTCCACAGGTAGTCAAACTGTTTTTTTGTCAGTTTATTGAGCGGAGTATCAAGGGAAAATCCGCCCTGCTTTGCTATGGCAGTAAACAAGGCATTGTTCCATGCGCTGTCGGGATTATAAAATGTAATGCCTCCCTCGTTGAACGAAAGCGACATGTCAGGAACAATAAGATTTTTATCCCACTCCATTTTTCGCCAAGCCCAGTACATTCAGGACAAGCGCCAAAAGGATTGTTAAACGAAAAGAGTCGGGGCTGTAGTTCTGGAATGGAAATTCCGCAATCGGGACATGCATTTTTCTGAGAAAAAAACACTTCCTGCTCAATAAAGTCGGCATCGCGGTCATAGGGAGTTCCCTTGGAATCAAGATAATCGACAACTTCCTGATACGATTCATCCGTCCTGTTTACGCGCCTTAGCACTGAAAGTACGCCGTTGGAACTTTGCAGAGCCGTTTCAACGGAATTTGCAAGCCTGTTTCTAACATCCGGCTTTAATGCAATTCTGTCCACAACAATTTCAATGGTATGCTTTTTCTGTTTGTCAAGCTTGACCGTATCTTCCAGCTGAACCATAAGGCCGTCTATTCTTGCACGGACAAAACCAGCTTTTTTGGCATCATCAATCACTTTTTGATGTTCGCCCTTCTTGCCTTTTATGACAGGAGCAAGCAATGTCAGTTTTGTACCGACATTCCATGAAAGAATAGTATCAATAATCTGATCTACAGACTGTTCGCGGATTTCTCTGCCACATTGAGGACAGTGAGCAATACCTATTCGAGCATACAAAAGGCGGTAATAATCATATATTTCCGTTACAGTGCCAACGGTTGAACGAGGATTTTTATGAGTCGTTTTCTGTTCAATGGAGATAGCAGGAGAAAGACCTGTTATCAAATCGACATCTGGCTTGTCCATTCTGCCAAGAAACTGCCGTGCATAAGACGAAAGGCTTTCCATGTAACGCCGTTGTCCTTCTGCAAAAAGCGTATCAAAAGCAAGGGAAGATTTTCCACTGCCTGAAAGTCCGCTTATGACAACAAGCTTGTTTCTGGGAATTTCCACGCTGACATTCTTAAGGTTATGCTCTCTGGCTCCCTGAATTACTATTTTATCTCCATCCGGATGATTTATGGCTACATTACTCACAGTCTACTATGATAGTGCAAAAAGAAGCTTTTCACAAGTACATACAGCAATACCTCAAAAAGCTTCATTTTTTCAGATATTAATCTTAAATTTCTTCATTTCAGAAGAAAGCTTTCCAATAGCCTCGTCATTCTGGATAGTGCATTCCCTTACACGAGAAATTGAAGATTTTATGCTATCCGTATCATTCACGATATCTGAAACAAGAGACACAATCATTGAAGTAGCCTTTTCAAGCGACTGCATTTCATTTACTACA
>JAFVDR010000234.1 GCA_017476165.1 Treponema sp.
CAAATCTAACGTATCCGTCAATTCTAACCTCGTAAGCAACTCTGCCTAACGTAACCAATAAATGCAGCAGATGAAAAAAACAGAAGTAGATGGTTATACCTACCATAAAAAAGAAATCAGAGGGTATGATTACAGGTACCGGAGAAAACATGAATGGAACGACAGTTCCGCAGTGTGTGGAATGGACTATCCACTGTCTGTGGAACGGGCTATCCACTGTCTGTGGAACGGACTATCCACTGTCTGTGGAACGGGCTATCCACTGTCTTGACACTCCTATTCTTGATAAAGATGGAAAAATGACAGACCAGTCTCTTGCACTTGCAAATGAGATAACTGCAAAAATTGAAGCGTAAGCATGAGTTTTCCCTGTGATAAATGCGGGTTATGCTGCAAGAACATCGACAAAATTCCACAGCTAAAACCTTTTGACGATGGCAACGGAACCTGCATACACCTCAGGGGAAACCTGTGTTCAATCTATGATTAAAGACCAGACATCTGCAATGTAGATGTCATGTACGAAAAATATTACAAGTCTCTGTATACAAAAACAGAATTCTACAACCTTAACCAACAGGGTTGCATTAAGTTAAAGGAATCATCCTCTTGCAATATTCCTCAATGCTAATTCTTTCTTTGCCGTCAAAGACGGTTAAGTCTTTCTGAATACATTTGCCGTTTTTGTCTACATAAAGCGCAAGAACTGGCTTTAAATTGTTAAAATCATCCCAATGAATTTTATCTACAAAGCGTGCATAATTTTCCTGCAAATAATAGTCTGCAAACAAATGCTCAACAGTAACAGTGTCCTCGGAAATATAGAGAACACGAGCTTTTATATAAATGTCAGATTCCTTCGTTGGAAGTTTTTGTCTTACACCATGCACAGTCCAAAGACCATCTTTAGATTCTTTCATTTTAAGATATACAGGGACATGCGATGAAGCTTTGAGTTCTTTCAGTTTTTTCAAGTCTTCAAAACTTTGAGAATCAAGTACAGTTTTTGAAACAGACCTTTCTGCAAAAGTCAAACGCACATAACGCCCCTTAAAAGGATTAAAAGGATCCGTAGCCTTACATTCAAGATAAATTATTCTGCCGTTTTTCTGTGCATAATGGCGGGTACGGACGGTGTATGTCAAAAGAGAAATTACAACTACTAACTGAATAAATACAGCACAGGCAATTGCTGCAACGGTAAACATTCTAGTGCGATTTTTAAGCATTCTCACTCCTCCACAACTGCTTTTTTATTGTTAAGTCTAAGCAAAACAAGATTAAGAGCAAGCATTGCAATTCCCAAAACAATAAACAAAACGCCTTTTACAACAAAACCAAAATCATCACTAAAGAACTTAATGCAGATTGCCAAAGCAGCATAAACTCCTGCAACATTTGCAACGGCAAGACTTCCAGAACGGTATGCATTTGCAATATGATACCCCGCCGTTAAGAAAATGCATACAAAACCCATAATTTTTACAGCACTATACACAAAGCTTCCGCAAAACGCTGTCCTCAAAGCGTCATTAAATGCAGAAATATCTACAAAAATCAACATTAAAAACACTAAAATTGAATAGCCAGCCATTACGTAGTTGCATTTCTTTTTGTTACGCAAAACTGAAACAAAAGGATGTAATGTTACAAAGGCATAAAGCAGAGTTCCAAAAAGTGAAAATACAATATATGGCAAATCTGGTAGCTCAAAGAATTTATATGATTTATCTGTGTCAGAAAATGCAGCACAGAATGCAAGTATTGCACATGCAACTTCACAGATTGTAGACACAGGTGAAAGTTTTTCTTTGTAGCGGTCCTCAACATAAAGATGAACACATGTACACAAAGGAAACAGCATCAAGAAAAGAATGTGTCCTCCAAAAGCATAATAAGGAATTTGCTGTAGAGGGAACAAAACCTGTAATGCAATTATCAAAAGCAAATATGGAAGATATGCATAAATGCCTTTTCTCCACCACATAATAAATGCAAACACAGCGGCTAGCAATACGGTAGTGTATATTACAACATTATTGCCGCTCAAAGAGTTTGCAATCAAAACAGCAGCAATCAATAAAACATCCAGAGATTTCTTTATTTTTTTTGACAGTACAAACAAAATTACCGCAACAGCTACATAACACAAATAAGTAACTGTAAGTTGAACAGTAGGCATTGAATTGCAAGTACAATTTTCTTGTGGCAGCCACACTACAGAAAAAAGCAGAGCAGAAAGCAGAATGCGTACACCTACACGGACAATTTTGCCCTCGGTTTCGTTTTGATTTATGCGGTAAGTTGCAGCGGCTTCAACAAGGAACAGGAATAATGCAAATGGCAAAACGGTAAAATCATTAACGAGACCTGCACAAAAGAAATGCAAAATTGCAATGGCAAACGGTGTCCAATAAAACTGAGGCAGAGAATTGTTACCGTAGTGCAAGAATTTAAAATCATAAACACAGGCAATAATCATTGTGTAAAGAAAAGCAAAACGCAATGCATCTTCATTTACATCAAAGACATTACGAATTACCCCTGGCATTACCAATGCAACACAAAGAAACATAACATCCAAAGACTGCCTTATGCATCCAGACTTTGCAATTAGACACAATGAAACAATCATACAGAAGGCGAGCATTACACAGCCCATGGTAGAACAGTCTTGAAGGTAAAAGTCAGAAGAAAGTGTTACAAGAGCAAAAATTACAAAGCTCAAAAGATGTACATAAAAATCTTTTTTAGTACGGAAAAGAATCATGCCTTCCAGCATGATTACAAAAACCGCAATTGCAAAAATCAAGTTTTCAAATTGAGCTGCCATGGAAGCCGTAACAACAAAACCGAGCAAAATCCAACTGAAAACTTTTTTTGTTTCTGCATATACAACATGTACAAAAAATATAATTGAAAAAAGGCATACCATTACGGTTGGTGCAAGCAAAGATTTTTCCTGAAAAGCAGAAGTTGAACAGGAGTAAATAATATAAAGCAAGGCAACTATAAAAGAACAGAGCGGATAAATTAAAGTATATGACACTTTTGCCTTTCTACGCAGAACAGGAACAAGAGGCAAGGCAATTGAGCTTGCTGTTAAGCAGAGTGCAAGCACACAGTCCAATATTGATCCAACATAAAAATAGCTCAGGCGGAAATGCTGCCAGCCAATATCACGCCACAAACCGTTAATGGAAAGCACCTGCAAAAGAATGCACAATCCTATGGCAGAGCTGTTTATAATGAATTCATCTTTACGAATCTGCCCGATTACAAAACACAGAACCGCATAAGACACACTGCATACAATCCACAAGCCTGGGATGCATTTTTCAATTACAACTGCAAGCATAAAAGCTGCAATAACAAGCATGATTCGCATTGTATACTTTTTTGCCCATGCAAAAGGAACTAATGTTGCAAACAATAAATAAAATCCTGCAATTGCTCCACCAGAGGTGCGGCAGACAATGGCATAAGAACAAATCTGCACAAGAGCAATAAAAAAAGTAGCTATTGATTTAAAACTATATGTCAAAAGAATCGACGATGCAGCCCAGATAAAAATAAAGCCAGATGTATTACCAGGCAAGCGGCATATCTGTGAAATGAATGCAACTACTCCACCAAACAGCAACGACCACAATAAAGAAGAAAGTTCCCTTAGATGAGCTTTTTCAAATAGTGATTTTCTAAAAAATACAATGCAGCCAAATGACTGAATGCCAAGCAGCAGAACAAATGCAACCGCAGCTTTCACTGTTCTTGGAATTACATGCCAGTTGTAGGCAATGAGTGAAATAATACCTGCAGAAATTAAAACGCCTGCAATAATGCTGAGTAAAACAGGAATATGTTCTGCACGAATATACGATTCTTTTTTTGAAGAAGTTTTACTTCTTGAATTTATCTGATCATAAATTGACTTATCAGAAGAATTTTGAGGCTTTTCAACAGTACTTTTAATTTGAGTTTCAGCGACCTGCCGTTCATATTCCTGTCTGTAATAACTGGACATTTTATTGGAAACATCTTGCGAAATAACACCCTTTTGAACCAAGACTTTCAGTTCTTCCAAAAGCCAGTTTACATAGACTACATTCATGCGGTCTACTATATCATGGTGCAATCAGCTTTGTACAGGGCTTATCGATTCCCTTTAAAGACTGAAAAAGCAGTTTCAATCGTCCAGTCGGAGTTTTGAAGCTGCTTAAAATTCATCTCAAGAAACGCAATGAAACAATGCTTTGGCGTTTTTAGACAGTGTCATTACTTTAACGATGAATGCGACTTAAAGTTTGAAGGAACACCTGCTTCCTTCACATTAGCGGAACGGCTAAACCAGTCAACAGTCACCGTATAGGCACTGATTCCATTCTGATACACAGTTCCATCCGAGCCGACAATGGTTACATCTTTTCCGTTTGCATCAACGACTTTTCCTGCACAGTAAAGATTTGTCAGAACGCTGTCTCCCGTTACAATCCACGAAGACGTGCTGTCAACAACAACAGTGCAATACCCGTTGCCTCCTTGCCCGGCACAGCTTTCGTCATTCAATATGGCACCAGAAAGAACAGAGTTGTCGGTTGCATACAGTGTTACTGTAGAAATGCTGTCCCACAGTATGTCACCATCCATACGCTGTTTGATAGCCGTAAATATACAGTTTGCGCCATTTGCACCAGACTTGCCCCATCCTCGCTTATTTTTGTTGCCGGTAACACGAAGAAAATACTCATGATCACCGGAGGCTCGAATCTCCACGTTTTTCAGGATGAAAGAGCTGTCCGTATTTGTCGTGTAAAAGATACCTCCATTTTCGGCAATTAACGTACCGCCTACCATTTCAAATGTTCCAAGACCAACCTGAGAATCTCCTGACATACTTTGATACAAAATGACATTCCACGTGTTATCATTCTGAGCATCATCCTTCATATTTCCAGACAAGGACGAGTCATACAGGCGGACTGAATTGAAACCTTCAAGGCACAAGGCTTCTGACCCCGTAGCCTTCAATTGTGCTTTGTTAATGGTAATGTCAGCAGTAACATATACTGCAGGTGATCCCACCCCGTTTGATGTATATGTTCCGCCGTTTACTATCATAGTACCGCTTCCACGGTCTGATCGAATAGCAGCAGAAGAGCCTCCTTTTGTCGTGACATTCAGATTTTTGGCAATAAGCGTACCACCACCAGCAACATGAATGCCTCCCGATGTTCCCTGTTCCGTTGTAATTGTAGTATCAGAAACATACGCAGTTCCAGTGCCATACGCAAAAACACCAGCCCCGCCTCCAGCATCAGTTGAAATAGTACAGTCCTTTATGTTTGCAACACCGTCAGTAACAAGGATTGCAGCACCTACTCCATAAAAACTAGATACATCTCCACCCCGAGAATCTCTTGAATTACGAGAAACCGTAGATTTTTTGATTTTTGCTGTTCCTCCAGTAACAAAAATGGCATTTTCATCAATAGCCGTGGACGTTACCGTTTGTTTGGAAAGCGTTTTATTGGAGTCGAGCAAAATAACAGAATCATAGCTTTCAGGTTCTTTGCTACCACCAAAGCCCCCCGGCATTCCTTCAAACTGTCCATCACCAGGTGGTGGCGGAGGGACCCCTTCTTGACGTACAGGAGGTTCAGAAAAAACTGACATGCTTATCATGCATGTCGCAATAAATACAATAGATAATTTCTTCATAACACATGTACTATACAACAGTTTTTACTGGCTGAAACAACTTTCTTCCATAACATTTTGTTTGAAACCATAATATTTCGTTATCAAGGAAAGTTCAAAAAAAAGAACAGCAGCCAAGGATACACCCCAGCTGCTGTTCACAGGCACTTGCAGCGAGTCTTATAACTGCACCACTTTTCCGACAGCAAAGGGCTTCTTTCTTTATTGCCAGATTTTGGTCGCAAGGTAAAAATTAAAGGAGGATATTCTTACCTTTGACAGCACACACTGTCAGACCATTTATGTTATTGCTAAAGCAGCAACATATACAGTTCTAAAGGTTCCCGTCTTAAGGAACTTTCACATGTCCGACACAGTTTTCAGCTGGCCCTGACATTCTGAGTAATAGTTATGATAAATCGTAAACATCCAGGAGGAGAGGCATCGAAAACATCAAGGCAACCGATTGCCTTACAGTATATTATACACTACATTTCCAATCTGTCAATAAAAATATTCACGCGTGCATCCATAGTAAATCAATCATGGGTACATCGTACTTAAAAAACCACCTGTAAAACAGAAGTTTTTAGATGTCCCCTTATAATATTACGTAAAGAACTATTTACATTTCTGAATAAAAACTATATAATGAAACTATATAGAAAACATCTTAAGGGGTTTATTATATGGCATTAAAGAAAACGTATTCAAAGGACAAACAGTTTTGCACAGTGACTTTTTCAGTTTCACAGGAAGCAGCTCATGGTGCAGAAAGTGTAACAATAGCAGGAGACTTTAATAGCTGGAGCAGTACAGAAACACCTTTGACAAAAGGCAAAGATGGAGGATTCTCCGTAAAACTTAAGCTGCCTGCAGGTGGAAAAGAATACCAGTTCCGATATCTTCTTGATGGAAAACACTGGGAAAATGACTGGGCCGCAGACAAATATATTCCAGCACCATTTTCACATACAGACAATTCAGTAGTAATCTGCTAATCATTCTTTTTTGTAGATAGCACTGTTTAAGAATCTTTTTGAAAGAATTTTTCAACAGTGCAGACATTTTTCGCTAAATTAAAGATTAAATCTGTGATTTTGATACACGAAAGGAAGTGATGGCCTTCTTTTCGCGTATTTTATTGTTCAATGATGGAATACATTGGCTGTTCGCCAGGATGAAGTTCAAGAATGTGTCTTTCACATTGAAGAACTTCTGTAGGATCATGAGTTACATGCAGCAGCGTAGTTGTACCCGTATCGGCAATAGTAGCAAGCAATTGTAAAATTTTAGTTCTGTAATCATCATCAAGACCATGACAAGGCTCATCCAAAATCAACACGCGAGGAGACTTTACTGCAGCCCGAAGAATCAATACTGCTCGCTGTTCTCCATAACTAAGAGAACTAAACGATTCATGTTCCCGACCGGCAAACCCCGCAAGCTTGAGCCACGCCCTTGCGGTTGACACTTCAAAATCACTTGCAGTTTCATACAGTCCAATGCTATCGTGAAATCCGCTAATGATGACACTTTGCAAATCAGTGCCACCCACCATCCGATATTCAACATGAAGCCTGTAACTCACAATTCCAAGATTACGCTTTATGTCCCAAATGGTTTCACCAGAACCACGTCTGCGCCCGAAAAGCTGAATATTCTCCCTGAACACCTGCATGTTGTCACCAGTTATCAGTTCAAGGATGGTCGTTTTGCCAGAACCATTCGGCCCACGCAAAAGCCAGTGCACTCCTTTTTTCACTTCCCAGTCCAAGTCCACAAGCACTCTATGATCGCCCCAGCCAACATTTACCTTTTCAAAACGTATAAGACTATCGGGTACTGAATCAGAATAGAGATCATTGACAAGTGCATCACTTTCTTCCCGTATTTTTTTCAATTCGGCAAGAAAGATTTCTTTTTCTGCATGCATCCGTGCAGCCTTTTCTTCGTTGCGCCTATCTACAACACCTTCGTATTCGGATCGCTCTCCGCAAAACGAAACCTTTCCATCGGAAAACTCAAGAACCCTGTTTATGCCCGAAGGAATTTCATGGAAGCGTTCCATGCTCAGTATGATTCTTGGGAAAGGCGAATCCAAGTCTTTTGCAGAAAGCTGTTTCTGCACCATGGTATCAAAAAATTCCAGCAGAATGCGGCGCGATTCAGCATCCAGACCAGCAAACGGATCGCTTAAAATCAAGAGCTGGCATCCAGAAAGGAGGGAACGACACAAAAGCGTGCGGCGAATTTCTCCGGTTGACATGTATCGAAGACCTCTGTCAAGGATTTTTTCCACGCCGCACAGTTTTACCTGAGGCATCGTTTCAAGTCGAGATGAAACAGGCGGCAACGGTGCGCCCTTTTTGGAAGACCCTCCAAGCACCTCACAAATGTACTGGCGTCCCGTTCGACCGATGTCCTCCCTATCCATGATTTCACTTTCATCGCGTTCCCGCTCTTCTTCTATCAATGCAGCAGCACTTTCCAGTGATACAATGGAAACGGAATCTTTAAAAACAGACGTATACAAAGGAACATCGCCAGAAAGACCGTTGTTTTCATTCGGCACAAATGAAAGCTTTCCTGCAAGAGCATGAATGAAATGAGTCTTTCCGCTTCCGTTTGCCCCTGTAACAAGCCATGCTTCGCCTGGCTTCATGTTCCAGTCCACACGAGAAAGCAGCTTTCTCGATCTGTCCTGAACATTACAATTGTTTATAGTAACAAGCATCTATTACCCCTTGTGCAAAAATAATAGCAAAGAAGAGTTGAGAGGTCAAATGCAAACGGAAAAGCTTTAAATGTATTTATATTTATTCTCAGACTGCCGATACTTTGAGAAGAATTTGGCTTTAAAAACAAGTTTAGAAAAGAATAAAACTCATATTGGTGGAGGAATTTATGAATATAAAGAAATTGTTTATTTCTGTTGCAGCAGCCGCACTTGCAGTCTCCGCAGCATCTGCATTCGATACGCTGCATTTCGAACCAAAAGGAAAAGTCTCTACATATACAAAAACAAACTATATCGTCGTTTCAAAATTCGGGGAATACTACCGCTCACAAGCATTTAAATTTGTGCATATATTCAACGAAACAGGAAAGGAAACCGAAACATTGAGCTACGATTCCCAGAACACGCTTGTAGATAAGATTACGTTTGAATACAATGCAGCAGGAAAAAGGACTGCCGCGAATTTTTACGATGCAAAAGACGTACTGATGCATCGGACAGAAACCGAATATACATCGGATGGACGCATACTGTCAGAAACGGAATACAATGCAACAAATGTTTTGACGGGCAAAACAATCTACACGTATGAAAATGCAAAACAGACAGAATCCTACTATGACAAAGACGGAGTGCTAATGTCCCGCATCATTTCAAAATTGAATGCAAACGGAAAGCCTGAAGAAGTAAACGAATATTTCGGAGACGGTTCCTTTGAAAAGAAAGAAGCATACACATACAATGATGCAGGAAATACATCCCTCATCACCGTCACGACAGCAGACGACTCTTCTAATGAAAAAATTGTATACCGCTATGGAAAGAACGGACTTGTATCCGAGATTCAGACATACAACATGTCAAATGAAATTACAAAGCGTGAATTCTACGAATATGACGACAAGGGAAACGTAACAGCCACAAAGGAATATGAAGTCGCAAAGAAATTCGGCGAAACCGTCAATGAAATCAAGGCGATGACAATCTATTCGTATGAATATTAACGGTACCTCGAAAACTGAAGTTTTTTTTGAGGTTCACTTAAGTTCTACGTGCATTTCTGTGGATAAAAGAAATGTTTTCTGATATAGTTTACAATAGAATGAAAAGACTGCTGCTTGGAAACTGACAGATTCTGAGCAGCTCTGATCATCTACAAAAGGAAGCTTCATGGAATCTATTGGAATTAAACTTGCCGACGGTTCATTTTATCCGATTTTGGAAGACGGCAAACCTGAAAAAAAGAATCTTGCACTCACAACGGTAAAGGACAACCAGACAACTGTACATGTCGATTTGTACCGTTCTCAATCCGGTTCAATGGATGATGCAGAATACGTTGATACTCTTGAAATAACAAACCTGAATCCTCATGGAAACGGAGAACCAAGCTTGACGCTTGACATAGAGCTAGACAATGAAAATAAACTGAATGCAAGAATCAATGATCCGGAGACAGGGCTTGAAAGCGTAAAAAATGTAACCCTTGTTTCCAGGACGCCAGAAGAGCGTAGCATGCCTGCTAATTTCAGTCTGGAGCCAACTGCAGAAGACGAAAAACCGTTCGAAGCAATCTTTAATGAACCAAAGAATGATTCCTCAGACAATACAGACATGTCATTTGAAGAGATTCTGAATTCCATATCTGAACCGAAAGAAGAAACAGATTCAAATCCTTTTGCAATTACAAAACAAGATGTTGAAGATTTAGACAAGATAGATATGCCGCAAACGGAGGAAACTGAAGTGCTGGGTCCTGCTCCTAACAGTGAAGATTTTGCTTTTGATGATATTGCAGCTTCTCAACAAGAAGAAAGTTCTTTTGACTTGGCAAACTTTGTTACTCCTGCAGAAGATGTGACGGAAAAGAAAATGGCAACGGAAGAATCAATTGCAGAAAAACCACAAGATACTTCTGAAGAAGTCAGTTCTGAAGAAGTCATTTCGGAGGAAGTTACTTCTACGGAATCTAACTTTGAGCTTCCTGATTTTGATTCCCTAACAGAACCGGTTCAGAAAGAGCCGGCTCCTGAAGAACAAGTTGCAAACGAACAGACATTCGAAGAGCCTGCTGCTGTAGATATGACGGATGCAAACGAGCCTGCCTCAGCTGAACAGGCATTTGAACTACCAGATTTTGCAGAAGCCACAGAACCAGTACAAGACACGAGCACCAATGACTTTGAACTGCCAGAAGCTTTTCAGACTCCAACCGAGGCAGTTGCAGGCACTCCTGCCGAAAAAGAGGATGCATCTGCATTCGAATTGCCGGAATTTGAAGAGGCAGACATTACCATGGAACCAGCATCAGAACAACTCGTTTCAAGTGAAAGTTCTTCAGAAGAAGTCTCTTCTGACAGAGCAATACCCGCCGAAACAATGTCTGAACAGACAGAAAACGAAGACTTTGCATTGCCAGAAGCTTTTCAGACTCCTGCCGAAGATACGTTCCCTGATAATACATTCAAGAATCCATTTGATTTGTCTGGCTTTGATGATTCAACACCGACTACACCAGCAGGTGCGGTCATGGACGACACAGTCATAAGCGACACATCTATTGATAATACGGAGAGCGATGCAACGCTAGAAGACACGACTGACAGAATACTGCCCGATGAAGGAACTTTTAAGGAACTAGCTTCTAACGAAGATACTTCAGAGCCAGTATCGTTGTCCGAAATGCCTTCTGAAGAAAACGCATTTAACCTGCCTGACTTTTCAGATGCAGACACAAACGTTGCAGAATCTTCTACAGGCACAAGTCAGGACTTTGACTTGCCAGATTTTTCAAATGAACCAGCTGCAACAGACACTTCGCTTGACCTGCCTGATTTCGGAAACCTTGACAGCCCAAATGACAGTCTCTTTGATTTGCCAGACTTTAACAACACGACAAACGCAAATGAAAGAGTCATTGAACCATTGGGCATTGATACGAGCGATGACTTTTCCGCATTTGATTTGCCAGACTTTGACGACGATTCCAGCAGCACAGACTTTACACTGCCAGACTTTGATGAAGCAGAAACAAACACAGACTTTGTTCTGCCTGACTTTGACAGAAATGTTGCTCAGGGAGCAGTTCTCGGAGCTGCTTCGGGAACAGACACAATTACTCCTCAGAATATGTTCAGTGATTTGTACGACAAAGAAACCCTTGAAGGCAAGTCTTCTTCTGCCTATGATGATTATCCCGACAACAAGAAGCAATCAAAAGTTCCAGTCGTCATCTGTCTCGTCTGTGCACTGATATGTCTGTTGAGCCTGCTGTTCCTCTTTGTCCTGCCTACAAACCTGAACATCATTACAAGAACTCAGGCAATTGCACAAAAAACAGAACTGCCAGAAACAGCTTCAAACAGTGCTTCTTCAGAGCTTGCTATCAACGAAGAAGCATCTAAAGAAGAGGCTTCTAAAAAAGCAACTTCTACCGAAGCAGCTCCATCGTCTAGCGAAGGAACTTCAAATGCAAGCACGGCACAATCAGATGGTGCAGCAAAATCGTCTGCAAAGCAGCCGAAAGAGACTGTAGCAGCAAAGGAAAATGAAATCGTCATTGCATCAGTTCCTTCTCAGGTTGTTCCAGAAAAACCTGCAAGGCCTGTGGAAAAACTGCCAGACACAAAATACACAGTTGTATGGGGTGATACCCTGTGGGATATTTCAAATGCGTACTACAAAAACCCATGGCGCTATACGTATCTTGCAGAATACAATCACCTTAAAAATCCTAACTACATAAAAGCTGGCTCCGTCATACTAATTCCAGCAGAATAATGAAGCAGAAAATACTTCTTGGGATGCTCGCATGCAGCCTGCTGATTTTTTCAGCAAGCTGCAAACAAAACAATACGCTACAACAAAAATATGGGGCTGATGCATCATATTTCATGGGATTGCGGAATTTGCAGTTAGGCGATGAAGATACTGCAGCAAGAGAATTTAAGCGAAGTGCAAAAAAAAGCACAGGTCTCATTGCCAGAAAATCTCGGGAAATGCTTACAACCTTGGGACCCATTGACAATAGAATCAAGGAATGCTTTGAACTGTACAAATTTTACAACGATGAGGATTCCCTTCTTATGCTCTGCAAGGAATTATATGCAAACAGAGAATACGCACAAGTCATCAAGGCTACAGAGGAAATCGACTTAACGGAATGCAGCAATGAGCTTGCCTATTATCGTTGTTCATCGTTGCATATAAAGAACGACACATCTTTTCAGCAGAATTACTACAAATGGTGCACTACAAGACCTTTTGCAAAAGAACAGTACCAACTGTTCTGCGAAGTCGAAAAAAGTCCTGCCATCGTAACGCTCAGAAGTCTTGCCTACATACGCAATTACGGAGCAGCATACGAACGACTGCAACCATTTCTAGAGAATGACAAATACCTTACGCCCATCTTACTCAGCGACTTTGGGAAAATCATGTTCTATGGCTCGGCGCAATACAAGGAAAACGCAGAGACATTCCTTTCGCTGGAAAACAAACAGTTGCCCGAAGAAAGCCTCTACTTCATTCATTTTTATGCAGGGCGCTTGTACGAAAAAGCATTGAATCAATCGGAAAGCAACATTCAGAAAGCCCTTGACCTTTTGGCACGTGCAATGAAAGAAGCTTCTACAGATGAAAAATACGACAACGCACTGTGGTATTTTTTGAACACAAGTCTAAAACTGTCAACAGCAAAATCCATTGAATATGTGGAAACCTACAAGGATTCATGGCATGACCCCTCATATTTCGATGACTTTTTTGACACACTCTCTGTAAAACTCATTGCAGAACACGGCTGGAAGGAATACTACAAGGTTGCAAAAATTCTTCGTAATGCAGCAAGCAAAGAGGCAACTGCAAAATTCAATTATGTTGCAGCTCGGCTCATACAGGAAGGATTCATAACACTCTCTGCCCTTTCACCAGAAGAAGCCTGTACCGACATGCTGAATGTTGCAATGGACAGTGGTACAAGCATTTATTACAGAATGCTAGCAGCAGACAGACTGTCCGTACCTCAGGAAAAAGTATTGGAAAGCATGCACATCCTGTGCAAAGACGAGTCCTTTACCGTGGATGAGCAGGCAGAACAGTTGCTTTTGGGCTATGCAGAATTTGGTTTTCCTGAAAAGATATATGAAGAGTGGACTGCCTGCGCCGAAAAAATCAGCATGGAGTGCGCCGAAAAAATTGCAATGTTCCTAAAGAACTGCGGAAGCACAACACCTGCATATTATGCGCAGAGTCTTAGGATAGCATCTAAAAAGTTCAACAAAAGCGAAGTTCCTTTTTCGGATCAGCTTATCAGGCTTTCCTTTCCACAAGACTTTATGCTCAACGTATCAAAATACTGCAAAGAATACGGAATAGACGAACCATTGATGTATGCACTTATCAGAACGGAAAGCTATTTTGATTCTGTTGCAAAAAGTTCTGCGGCAGCCGTTGGTCTGACGCAACTCATGGAGCTGACAGCTGGAGACATTGCCAAAAAATTGAAAAAGACATCTTACGATTTAACAGACATTGATACAAACATTCAGTTTGGCACATTCTATCTGGAAGAAATGATACGAAGGCTAGACGGCTCAAAGATTCTTGCACTTTTTGCCTATAATGGCGGCATTACGACAGTGCGAAGGTGGGTGAAAAACGCAGAAAAGGAATTTGGTACCGTCATCGCAAAAGATTTGTTTTTGGAAACTTTGCCTTACTCCGAGACAAGGGAATACGGCAGAAAAGTATTATCGGCCGCCATTCTATATGGCATTCTGTATTACGACATGCCATATTCACAAACAATCAGCGACATAATGCAATAATTGCATTGCAAAAAGATTGAAAACTTTGTATCTTAATCGTAACGACACAAAAAAAGAGGATATGCATGGCAGACGAGACACTTGTAACGAAAGTAAAGGAAGTCCTAGAGGCTTTCCGCCCCCAGCTGAACGCTGACGGAGGCGATATGGAATTCATTGAAATTGATTCAGAAAACAAAGTTCACCTGAGACTTACAGGTGCATGCGGTTCTTGCCCCATGGCAATCATGACATTGAAGATGGGTATTGAACGCTATCTAAAAGAAACCTGTCCTGAAATCACCGAAGTTGTGCAGGAGCAATAAAAGATGACTATAGAAAAAGACAAAGTTGTTTCAATTCACTATACATTGAAAGGGGATGACGGAGAAATAATAGATTCCTCTTTGGAAAGCCAGCCGCTTGAATATGTACATGGCAGAAATTATCTTCTTGCAAAGCTTGAAGAACAACTGAACGGAAAAAAAGCTGGCGACAAGCTGAACATCGATCTAACAGCAAAAGACGGGTACGGAGAATATAACGAAGCTCTTGTGGCAGAAGTTCCCAGAGATCAGTTTGACGATTCCATTGACATTAAGGAAGGAATGGCTTTTCAAGCAGCCGGTCCAGAAGGAATGCAGATTGTCATTGTAAAAAAAGTATCTCCCGACACCATAACCGTTGATGCAAACCATGAACTTGCCGGAAAGAACCTTCACTTTGCCATTGAAATAGTAGATGTCCGTGATGCCACAGAAGAAGAACTGTCTTCTGGCAATGTCGAAGGCTGCGGTTGCGGATGCGGAGGAGACTGTAGCAGTGGTTGCGGCGGCGGCTGTGGCGGCGGATGCACAGGAGGATGTTGCTAAAACTTTATTGCGGCAATAATCCGCTGTGCGTTCACATGCTTTGGAACATTATCCATGCGTATGCATACATCACATAGTTTTGAATAAATTTTTACGCGTTCTTCATAGAACATGTGGAACAAAGCCCTGACATCATCAAGTGAGCCAGGGTTTTTCTTTGCAATGTAGGCAGGAAGATTCGTAATTTTTCCTTCTGGCGAAATGGAGGCTTCTCGTACAATCCTGTCAGCCGCAACCTTTTCCGGTGCCACCAAAAATACAAACTTTCCCAATGGATGCAGAATATCAATGGCTTTGCTGTTGTTGCATATACCGCCACCTGTTGCAATGACGGCATCCCGTACGGTACAAGAACCAGCGCCTTTCAGTTTTTCAGCAACGGAAGCACATGCATGGGCTTCTGCAGCCTTGAATGCCTCTTCTCCAGACTGAACATATACTTCCCGTGCAGACATGCCCATTTCATCTTCAATGACCTTGTCGGTATCAAAAAAAGGCACGGACAATTTTTCAGAAACGACTTTTCCCTGCGTGCTTTTTCCACAATGCTTGATGCCCATCAAAATTATGCAGCCCACATCTACCCCCGATACAGCAAAAACAACGCCGGCACTTTATTAATTTCTGGCTCAGGCAGTTTTTTCCATTCAGCAATCGTATGTGTATGAATAAATTCCCCTTCACATGTTATGCCGGCTGCAACACAGAGCTTTGTGTCTTTACGGCACGTAGAAAGGATAGTCTTGAACATTTTCAAATTCCGATAGGGAGCCTCAATAAAAAGTTGTGTCTGATTTTCATTCCATGCACGATTTTCAAGCTGCCGGATTCTAGAAGCCCGTTCATTATCTTTTACAGGAAGATATCCGTTGAAAGCAAAGCTTTGCCCGTTGAATCCACTTCCCATTACAGACATAATGATAGAAGAAGGCCCAGACAAGGGCACAACCTTCAGGTTTTTCTGCTGAGCCAAGCACACAACATCAGCACCAGGATCAGCAACGGCGGGGCATCCAGCTTCGGAGATAACGCCCATCGGCTTTCCCTGTTCCAGGGGAGCAAGATACGAGCCTATTTGGGTAACATCGGTATGCTCACTTAATTCGTAAAACGTCAAGGAATCTATATCAATGGACTTATCAACTTTTTTCAAAAACCGCCGAGCAGAACGAATGTTTTCCACAATAAAATGATGGATGGACATGATGACATCATGATTATAAGGCGGCAACACCTGTTCCACGGGAGTTTCTCCCAGTGTAACAGGAATCAAATACAACGCAGCTTCCATGTTAGAAGCGTACATCCAGAACAGTTACATCGTCTGGGAGCATAGTCTTGCCAATCCAGTTCGTTACGGTATCTTCTATATGGAAGATGATTTCATCATCGTTCAAGTCATACATTTTCTGGAATACCGCCTTTGCATTGTCATCTTCAAAACGCTGATCGCTATCATTCTTCATGTCGGTAAATCCATCCGAATACATGTTCAAGTGCATTCCATGAGCAAGATTGAAAGCCACGTAAGGACGTTTTGAACCATCTTTTTCTGCAAGAGAAGCAAGAAGCTGCTCCGAAACAACACCCATGCCAAGAGGAGGCAATTTTGGATCTATTGAAGCAATCTTACGCTTTTGAGCATCAGCATCATCTTTCGAAATCAAATATGTCGTTGTGTGACCGCAGTTAAAGATGCACAGTTTGCCGTTATCCTTATCAACATAGCAGAAAACAGCCGTAATAAAATTACCAGACGGAACAACACGCTGAAGGAAAGAATCAAGCATGGCTATGAACTTTACAGGATTTTTTTCCTGACTTTTTGAAGCATACATCGTATTGAAAAACGAACCGACAGCAATAGTCAAAAGAGATGCAGCAACATTCTTGCCGGAAACATCGCAACAGGCTATGAGGCTCTTGTTTTCGGAAAACTGATAAATCTGATAGATGTCTCCACCCAAGGTATTTGCCATTCTATTCCATGCATGAAAACGATACGGAAGCTTGGATACGATGTCATCATGAGGGAAAAAGCTTGTCTGAATGACCGAAGCCTTGGACAAGTCCTGCTCCCGAATTTCTGCAATCCGATCAAGAAAGTCATCGAGAGACACCATTCCGAAAAAGTTGTTGTTGTTAAAGACAGGGAAATACACAATTCCATACTGTCTGTTTATGTCGGAAACTTTCTGCAGTGTTTTTTCTATAAAGTCATGAGCATTCAAAATGACGTTGACACGCTGCGTGTAATCAATAACGTTTCCTGCCGTGATTTTTTTCCACACAGAATCAGAAGCACCCGAAACAATTTTACGATCAATAAAGCCAATGACATGATCCATTTCCTCTACAGGAATAACCTTTAGAGATTCATCATCCTTGAACATCTGTACAACAGTTTCCAGAGGACTGTTTCCCCCCACAGGCTCCGTGTACCGAGCTATCGATCCAATCTGTTTTGGTGAAAACTGTTCGGTAAAATTAACACCGGAGTCAGAATTCTGAGCACTTGACTCCTCAGCTCCAGTAAAAAAACTGTTGTCAACAAAAGTACTTTCATCGACTACTTCTACATTTTCATTCTCTTCGTTCATACATCCACCCCTATAAACTTTTCCTTATGTAAATTCTTTTAAAATCCACGTAGCTTTTGCAAGCAGATTCTATCCCTATCTTATTATATCCCACTTACTGAATATCCGTCAATAAAATTGTGTATATGGTCAGGGCAAACGCATTATAAATACCTTTAAAACTTAAATTTTCAGTTATAATTACAGCAGAGTGGAAAAAATGCTAAAAGAATCTCAGATGGAAATAAATGATTTTAGAATTGAGCGGTACGAAAAGCATAATTTTGTCAATATTTTGATGCTTGTACTGATTGGACAAAGTCACCAATGTAAGGAATATGGTAGAAAAGACTGAAAAATCATGGTATACTTTACCAAAAAGCAATGACTTTAGATAAAATGCAAAGTTTTAAATACAAAAAGTAATGCTACATCCTCAAAAGGCTGGCTTGCCGCAGCAAAAATGACTGGGATCAGGCAAAAGGCGGCACTTAATCCAACAAGCTGCCATTTTAATACAGCTTGCGTTTATTCAGTAAAATCAGTAAACTTGTACCATTATATTGAGCAACATTCATTGCAATTGTTACATTGCAATATGCAGTCAGAGGAAATCATGGAACAATCAAAACAGCATACAAATATTCTTGGAACAGAAAAAATCGGAAATCTCCTCATCAAGTTTTCCATTCCAGGCATAGCATCACTTTTAGTCAATGCCCTTTACAACATTATTGACCAAATTTTTATTGGTCGGGGAGTCGGCTACCTCGGAAACGGAGCCACAAACGTCATTTTTCCGCTTTCAACCTTTGCGATGGCCTTTGCCCTTTTAATAGGAGACGGAACAGCCAGCTACATGAGTCTCATGCTCGGAAAAAAGGAAAACCACAAGGCTGCACAGGGCACTGCAGTTGGATTAATTGCCAGCATCATAGCAGGAATCGTCATTGCAGCCGTATACCTCATTTTCCTCAAACCGTTGTGCCTCCTGTTTGGAGCAACAGATGCAATTCTTCCCCTTGCACTTGACTATGGAAGAATCATCTCAGTAGGAATTCCATTCTGTGCTGTATGCGTAGGATACTCAAGCATCATCAGAGCCGATGGTTCTCCAAAATACAGCATGACAGGTCTGCTTACGGGATGCGTGCTGAACCTCATCGGAGACCCCCTTTTCATCCTTGTATTCCACATGGGTGTAAAGGGTGCGGCCTACGCAACAATCATCGGGCAGATTGCAAATGCCATCATCAACATACTGTACATGACACATCTCAAATCCGTCAAAATTACAAAGGAAGATGTAAAAAAATCGCGAGAAAGCATTTCTCCTGTACTCAAGCTGGGAATTTCAAGCTTTATCTCTCAAATTGTCCTTGTCATTGTCATGGCAGTACAGAACAACATCATGAGGGAATATGGTGCCCTTAGCAATTATGGAGCAGAAATTCCTATCAGTGCCTTGGGTGTCACAATGAAAGTATTCGGAATCCTCATGGTCATTGTCATAGGGCTTGCAGGTGGCGCGCAGCCAATATGGGGATACAACTACGGTGCACGCCAGTATGACCGTGTAAAAAAAACATTCAAAATTGTCATGGTACTGTCTACCATTGTAATGATTTTTGCATTCGCCCTCTTTCAGCTGTGCCCGATGGCAATTGTCAGCATCTTTGGAGCCTCAGATTCTCATTACAACGAGTTTGCCATAAAGACGCTCCGCATCTTCCTGCTTCTTGTTCCCATTACCGGGACACAGCTTGTGGCAGGAATCTTCTTTCAGTCTGTAGGAAAACCTGTACAGGCTTCACTCATCTCACTGTCCAAGCAGATTCTTTTTTCCATTCCAGCAACAATCATACTGTCGAAGTGCATTGGTGTTGAAGGAGTTTTGTGGGCAGGACCTGTTTCAGATACACTTGCATTCATCATGACGGTCTTGCTGCTTGTCATTTCATGGAAGAGCATCTTCGCAGAAAAGAAAGTACCTGCAACACGTTCTCCAGAAGAAGATGAAGACATCAAGGCCGTATCAAAGCACCTTTCACCGTCCAAAGATTTGTACCTGATAAACGGCAAGCCTGTCATCATATCAATCGGACGCAGCTACGGAGCCGGAGGACGCACCATCGGTCGAAAAATCGCAAAGGAATTCAACATTCCGTATTACGACGAAGCATTGATCGAAGAAGCAGCACAAGAAAGCGGATTAAGTGCCATGTTTCTTGCATTTGCCGATGAACAGCCGGCATCAAACGAACTTTCATCCATTCAGAAAGTTGCCGATGAAGCACAAAGTGCAGTCATCGAAAAAGTTGCAGCAAACGGATCCTGCGTCATCGTTGGACGACGGGCAGATCAGATTTTAAAGGGAAAGTATCCTGTCATCAAAATCTTTATCACGATGCCCCTTGAAGGCAGAATCAAAAACATCTGCACGCGAGACAGCGTTACTCCCGCACAGGCAGAAAAAATCATCAAGACGACCGACAAAAAGCGTGCAGAATACTACAACTTTACTGCACCTGGAAAATGGGGCAAAGCCGACAATTACGATTTGTGCATAGATACATCCAAACTCGGCATTGACGGTTCTGTAAGACTCATAACCGAAGCCATCAGGAAATACTAGCAATGATAAAAAACATCATCTTTGACATAGGAAACGTACTCGTCCAGTTTAGACCCCTCGAAGTCATGAAAGAGCTGGGAATGGATGAAGATACGGTGAAAGCAGTCGCAGAAGCAACGGTGCAAAGCCCCCTGTGGAAGGAACTCGACAGGGGTGTCATTCCAGAAGACACCGTCATCGAGATGATGAAGCAGACGACGACCGGCAAATACAAAGATGATGTGCAACGATTTTTTGCAGAAGGGTCTCCCCTACTTGTAAAAAGTTTTGACTATTCTGCATCATGGCTACAATCATGCAAGCAAAAAGGCTATCATATATTCCTGCTTTCAAATTATCCTGTACGCTTATTTGAAATGCACAGCAAAAGCAGCTTTACATTCATGCCATACATTGACGGAAAAATTGTCTCTGGTTATGTAAAGCTCATAAAGCCCGATGCTGGCATCTACGAACTTCTGCTCAAGCAGTATTCCC
>JAFVDR010000235.1 GCA_017476165.1 Treponema sp.
GTGCGGTCAATGCTTGGAGGATTTACAAGATACTGATGAGGGATGTGTGCATCGCCATCATATTCCATCATGCCTGCGTATTCACAAGCAGGAACTCTCTTGCGGTCAAATTTATCAAAACTAGAGCCTGCTTCGAATGCATTCGTAATTTCAAGTGCACGATCACCGCGGAAGTTGTACAGGATGACAGAATCTCCGTCTTCTATTGTTCCCACAGGCTTTCCGTTTTTTGCAATGACAAACTCGTGCATGTCCTGATCAAGCAATCCTGCATTTTCCTTGCGGTATGTTTCGATTGCCTGGGTTGCAGATTCAAACATGCGTCCTTCTCCAAGAACATGTGCATACCATCCGCGTTGTACCATAGGCCAGTCTGCGTTGTATCGGTCCATAGTAATGAACATTCGTCCTCCGCCTGATGCAATCTGGTAGTCGGCATCCTTGAACGATGCAAGATATTCTTCAAGAGGCGTTATGTAAACCAATGCAGAGGTTGGGTCTACATCGCGTCCATCGAGCAGTGCGTGTACACGGATTTTCTTGATGCCCTCTTTGTAAGCCTGTGCAACCATAGCTTTTAGGTGGTCAATGTGGCTGTGGACGTTTCCATCAGAAGCAAGTCCAATAAAATGAAGGGTTGTGTTTTTGTCTTTTACATTTTTTGTCAGTTTCTGCCATGTGGCATCTGTAAACATTTTTCCAGAAGAAATAGATTCTCCAACAAGTTTTGCACCCTGTGCAAAAACACGTCCGCAACCAATTGCGTTGTGTCCAACTTCAGAGTTTCCCATGTCATCGTCAGAAGGCAGACCAACTGCTGTTCCGTGAGCCTTAAGCTGTGTGTGTGGACAGTTCTTTGTGAACCAGTCAAGGTACTTCATTCTTGAAGCCTTTACAGCATCTCCTTCTTCATACTTTCCATATCCAACTCCGTCCATGATAACAAGGACGACAGGGCCTCTACGGCCCTGCCATTTTGGATTTTTTTTCAATGCATGCATTGTATCTGCCATATATTCTCCTATGTACAAAAAATATCCTGTACAAGTATAGTGTTTTTTTTGTCATTTGAAAATATATGCAGGTACTTTGTTATTTCTTTTTGCCTTGATTTGCAACAGCTTCCATTTTTGCTTTCAGGGCTTCTTGATCTCCAAGGTAATAGTGCCTGATGACGTTGAACGCATTGTCAAACTCATATACGAGCGGAGTTCCTGTGGGAATGTTTACTTCTAGAATCTGTTCAGGGGTAAGATTGTCCAGATATTTTACCAGTGCGCGAAGGCTGTTTCCATGGGCTGCAATAATGACACGCTTGCCTGCTTTCATCTGAGGCTTTATTTCTTCAAGGAAGTATGGTACAACTCGGGCAATTGTCGTTTCAAGGCTTTCATTCTGGGGCAGGAAGTATGGCTCAACATCCCGATAGTTTGGTGATTTTTTTGCAGAGCGCTCATCTGCATCTGAAAGTGCCGGTGGCTTTACATCAAATGAACGTCTCCATATTTTTACTTGGGCTTCACCAAACTTTTCAGCTGCTTCAGCCTTGTTCTTTCCCTGCAAATCTCCATAATGCCGTTCGTTCAGTTTCCATGTTTTTATGACTTGAAGAAATTCCCTGTTCATTTCCTGCAGAATTCCATTGAGCGTATGGATTGCTCTTTTTAAATACGAAGTGTAGCATACGTCAAAGTCATATCCTTCTTTGATAAGCAATTGTCCCGCAGCTCTTGCTTCTTCTTTGCCTTTTTCGCTGAGTTCAACATCCATCCAGCCCGTGAACAGATTCAATTTGTTCCATTCACTTTCACCATGGCGCACTAATACTAATTTTGTCATGCTCTTTTCCTTTTTTTGTTAGCATATGCTAATATTTGTATAATTAGTTATAGCTAACTTTTGGAAAAGATTCAATACCATTTGAAAAAAAACCGGCTCACGAAGAACCGGTCTTGCAGTCAGATTTATTTTGCTTTATTTTGCACTGATGAGCAACGTCTTTGAATCAATCCTGAGAGTTGACTCAATATTCTTTGCCTCACCAAACTTCTGAATGTCGAGCTGTGTTACAGCATTTTTTGATACAAGGTGAATCACTGCTGTAAAGTAAGGTAGAATGTCCTTTGGAGCAGCATCCTTGAGTTCATCTCCTTCTGCCGTTGCAGCAATCCAAACCTTTGTCTTTGTTGCTTTTGCATAGTTTGCAACACACTGAATGTCTGATTCCTGAACCTTTGCAAAATCAACACCATCGATAACGACGGTTGCAACTTCGATTCCGCCAGCTTTCAGGGCATTGAGCGTATTAACAACCTTTTCCAGGTTGAAGTTGTCCTGGTTAAAGTTCAAGATAGTACGGTTGCGTACAATCTGATCCTTTACGTCAGCTTCATTAGGAATAGACTTTTTCTTTGAGATTTCTGTATAAATTCCATCGTACCAGGTGATGACGTTGGAACTGTACTGGTCAAAAGAAACGTGAACAAGCTGCATTCCGTTCAAGAGGGTATCCATACCAAACTGTACCAATACAGATGTTTTTCCGAGTCCTTTTTTTGCAGTTACCAAACCAAGTTCGCCTGCTTTAAGACCACCGTTTGTTACTCCGTCAAATGCACGGATTGGGCTGCTTTCAAAAAGATCCTGTTTTGCCATGGACTGCCTCCTTATTTAGCCTTGCGGGATTCTGCATATTTCTTCATGAGTTCATCAGCAACATTGTTTGGAACCTTTCCGTATTTTTCAAATTCCATAGTGAACTCAGCTTTACCCTGTGTAGATGAACGAAGGATTGTAGAGAATCCGAACATTTCAGAAAGAGGTACTTCTGCGTTTACTGTAGATGTATTGTTTTCATCTGATGAATCTACAATGACACCACGGCGCTGGGTGATAAGACCGAACATGTTTCCCTGGAATTCTGTAGGACCGGCAATCTGAACCTTCATGATTGGTTCAAGAATGACAGGCTTTGCCTTTGCATAACCTTCGCGGAATGCACCGATTGCAGCAGTCTGGAATGCAATGTCAGAAGAGTCAACAGGGTGGTATTGACCATCATTGATTGTACAACGGACACCAACAACAGGTGCGCCAATCAAAGAACCCTTTTCCATAGCCTTCTTGAATCCCTTATCGCAAGATGGAATGTATTCATTAGGAATTGCACCACCTTTGATAGAATCAACAAATTCGTAGTCTTTGTCGGCAAGTGGCTCCATAAAGCCTGCAACGCGACCGTACTGACCTGAACCACCAGTCTGCTTTTTGTGCGTATAGTTGAAATCTGCACGAGCTGTAATTGACTCGCGGTATGCTACTTCTGGCTGAGAAACTTCTACTTCACACTTGTATTCACGCTTCATGCGTTCAACGTATACTTCGAGGTGAAGCTCACCCATACCCTTGATGATTGTCTGGTTTGATTCTGGATCAACGTATGTCTGGAACGTTGGATCTTCTTTTGTAAAGCGGTTGAGGGCCTTTGCCATGTTTGCAGCATCCTGCTTGTTCTTAGGAGTAATTGCCTGAGAAATGACAGGATTTGGAACGAACATTGATGTCATTGCAATGTTCAAGCCGCCACCGCAGAATGTATCGCCTGATGCACAATCAACGCCAAACAGTGCGATGATGTCTCCCGGCTGACCTTCGTTGATATCTTCCATTGTTGCAGAGTTCATGCGGACGATGCGTCCAACCTTGAATTTCTTCTGTGCGCGAACGTTGTAAAGTTCATCACCCTTGACGATTTTGCCCTGATAGATGCGAACATATGTGAGCTGACCAAACTGACCGTCATCAAGCTTAAATGCCAGTGCAACACAAGGCTTGTCAGGTACGTTGAAAAGCTCAACCTGAGCTTCGTTGTTATCACGGTCAAGACCATAGTTGTGAACTTCAGTTGGATTTGGAAGATATCTTTCAACAGCATCGAGAACTGGCTGAATACCCTTGTTTGCATGTGCAGATCCAAGGAATACGCCAACGAATTGTTCTGAAAGTGTTCCCTTGCGAACAGCTGCAATGATTTTTTCTTCTGGGATTGCGTCGTAACCGTTCTCAAGAATTTCTTCCATCAAATCATCGTCAAAGTTTGATGCTGCATCAAGGAGTTCCTGACGATATCTCTGTGCATCTTCTACAAGGTGTGCAGGAATTTCTGCATAGCGAACGATTTCACCGGCATTACCATCGAAGTAGATTGCTTTCATTGAAACAAGGTCTACAACACCTTCGAGTTTGTCTTCAAGACCGATTGGCAATTCCATCATGTGGGCGTTAAGGCCAAGTTTTTCACGAAGTTGTCCGCATACACGGATAGGATTTGCACCTTGACGGTCACATTTGTTGACAAATGCAATGCGAGGTACATGATAGCGCTTGAGCTGGCGGTCAACAGTAATTGACTGAGACTGAACACCAGCAACGGCACAAAGAATCATGATGGCTCCATCAAGAACGCGAAGTGAGCGTTCAACTTCAACTGTAAAGTCTACGTGACCCGGAGTGTCGATAAGGTTGATTGTGATGTCTTTCCACTGAACCTGAGTTGCTGCTGACTGGATTGTGATTCCACGCTCACGTTCCAGTTCCATGTTATCCATTACAGCACCAACACCGTCCTTACCACGAACTTCGTGAATTTGATGAATCTTGTTACAGTAGAACAAAATACGTTCTGAAGTTGTTGTCTTACCAGAGTCAATGTGGGCGCTGATTCCGATATTACGAACTTTGGTAATATCAAAAGCCATATTGTATACCTCTCTAAAAAAAAGTGCTAAATATAAGGAAACCTTCAAAAACTCGCCTTTAGTGATGTTCTAGGCTTGCCATCGATTTTTGATGTCCGAAATTTTAGGCTTCAAAACATCGCTTTTTCAAAGACAGCTCTAAAAACTGAAGCTTTTAGAAGGTCCCGTAAATATATATAGTAAAAATTGATTCAGCGGATGAAAAAACAATTCCGCATCATGCAAATGATTACCGTACTATTCTAATGAAATTCATCAAAAAGTACAATAGGGTAAGAAATGTTTCCAAGGAAATCATCTGTTTGCATTTTGCGGCACTTGAATTTGTGTAGTTGCAATCAACCGTCTGCCTGTATGCGATGTAAACTGCATTGAACAACTCGCGTCAGGCAATGCGGCTGATGCTTCTGCAATAAGGGCTGTAAACAGAAGTTCTTTTACACCTCAAACTGATCAATCTGGCTTCCGATGGCGGAGATTGATGCCTTGAGTTTTTCAGAGATGCCAGCGAGAGAATCTCCTGTCCGCGTTATTTCCTTTGCTCCATTGAGCATCGCGTTCATGCTTTGCTTTATGTCTCTGGTTACGGCTTGCAGACTTTGTACATCACCTAAAATCGCATGCTGTCCGCTGGACATATCGGCCGATGCCAATCGTACCTGTTCCGTGCTGCCGGTTATTTCCTTGAGGGTTGAATTGATTTGACGCGAACCTTCCGTCTGTTCAAGCATGGCTGACTTTATCTGGCGCACGATGACATCGGTTTCCTTGATTTTTTCTCCAAGGGTACTGAATGTTGCTATTTCTTCTTGGGAAACTGAAACGACGGAATCTATCGTATTCTGTATTTCTTTTATCTGTTCCCCGATGGTACGTGACTGCTTTCCTGAAGTTTCAGACAGTTTGCGAATTTCATCTGCAACAACGGCAAAACCTTGTCCTGCTTCGCCTGCATGGGCAGCTTCAATTGCTGCATTCATGGAAAGCAGGTTTGTCTGGCTTGCTATGCTGGCGATGGCAACGTTTGCATCCTTCAGGATTTTCGACTGGTTCTGCATCTCGGTGATTTTAGCACCGAGCATTTGCATTTTGTTTACGCCTTCGGAAGAATGAATTTCCAATGTCTCAAAGGCCGATGCCATGACCTCAACTGAATTGTTTACAGACTCAATGTTGTCGGTCATTTGCGTGATGGCAGAAACAGCCTTGTTCATTCCCTTTGATTGAACTGAAATGATTTTTTCCAGCGACTCAATTGCCATTGAAATTTTGCTTACGGCATCTGTCGTTTCCTGTACGTTGTCGCTCTGCTTGCTGATGTTGCCGTCAACGGTCTGGATGCTTTCCATTATCTGCTTTATGGAATGAGTGGTATTGTCCGTACCTTGAAGCAGCTCTTTGCCCACAGCCTGGAGTGTTTTTTCGGAGTGCTTGAGCTCAGAGATGAGGGACTGCATTTTTTCCATAAAGCTGTTAAAGCTTTCTACGACGCTTCCTATTTCGTTATGGGTTGTGACTTCTATTCTTTTTGAAAGGTTTGCCTTTCCAGAAGCAATGTCCGCAATGGCAGTGTCTACCTGTTTGAGAGGGATTAAAGCACGACCGGTTATGATTCCTGTGATGATTCCCGCTACGGTAAAGATTGCCGCAAGGACAAGCAGGATGGCGAGCGTATGGTTTATGCTGGCGAGAGCTTCCTTGCGGTTCTGGTATATTCCCAAAAACCATTCTCCATTGTTGATGGGGGCGAAAGCAAGGTAGTAGTCTTTTCCATTGTTGCTGTATGTTGTTATGCCTTTTTTGTTCGCAATCATCTTTTTTTCGGCTGCAACAAGACCTTCGAGAGACTTGTCGTTTTTTTCAAGATCGTTGTCCAGAGACTCCGAGTTTTTGTAGTCAATGCCCGCCATCTTTGCACCCGAACTGTTGATTATGAAACATCCGCCTTCATAATCCAAATCGATGTTTGATGTAATTTCATTCAGCTTTTCTGCTGCGGTTACACCTGTCAGGACTCCTGCTATCTTGCCATTTGTGTCGCGGATTGCGCTAGAAACGCAGATTACCATCTTTAAGTCGATTCGTGCAAAAAGCACGTCGGAAATGTTTGACTCGTTCTGCAGAGCCTTTTTATAGAATGCACGATCTGCGGCATTTGCCTTCTGACCGCCTGTGCTGATGACATCGCCCTTAAGGTCGCCAACCTGCCATCGTTCAAATCCAATTCGCTTTGCTCTGGTATCAGTGCTTCACGCTGAGCGTTCCAGTCCATTGCGCGAATGTCTGGCCGCTGAGCTATATCTTCCGTTTGCTTTATGTACCCCTGAATTTCTTTGTCTACAAGTTTCCCCGCATCCACCGCTCTCTTTTCCAGCGTACTGATAAGCTGGTTTTCCGTTGCTTTCTTCATTGTAAAAAAAAGTACGGTTGTTAATATTGCACAAGTCGCTATGACGAGTATGGAAATTCTTAATACTATTTGAAATGCTAGACCTTTCTTCTGTAAGTTCATGAGTTCTCCTTATTGTATATGATACATGGAAATGCATGTCTCTTTCAGAAAAGTTTTTCAACAGACAAATGGCAGAACCATGTAAAACTATACATGTAAACAGAATACTCTTTGTTTTTCTCAATGTAAAGAGCTTCCTGAAAGGGTATTTTTTTTGTTCTAATGCTCCCTCTAAAAACGTGTCGAGACGTTTATTTTTCCATACCATTTTGCATGGCTGCTCTTAAAGATGATGGTTGCTGCACCTGAGATTGTCGCACCGTCATAGATTCCGTTTTTATAAGTAAAGGAATCGCTTACTTTTAGTGCAAGCGAAGGATTTGTGGATGTAGACATGCTCTCGGAAACTGTAAGCGTTGTCTTGTCTGTGTAAAAAGTGGATGCAACGGATGAATTAAAAGAAACATGCGTGAATGTGTGCGAGGCGGATGCTTTTGCCTTGTAAGTCATCTTTTCTGTTTTTTCTGAATGGGCTGCCGAATAGCTCATGTCAATCTTTGTTTTGCTGCATGTATAGCAGGCCTCGCATTTAAAGATAAATTCATCGTAATCGTCATGAGGGATTGATGTTTTGACCTTTTCATTTTTTTGAACCGAGAAACCGAGCCTGAATGTTCCGTCTTGCGGATGTAGTATGACTTTTGGGTTCAGCATGAACTGCCAGCTCGTGCCACACTTGCTGCCGGAAGGAAGTGTCATGAGCGGTGACCATGAATGAAATGCCGCCGTCTGGATCACGAGGTTATTCATCCGAATTGCATTTTGAGTGCGCGCCCATAGGAATGACTTTTCAAGTCCTCCAAACGGATTTTCGATTATGCCGGCAGCATTGCAGCTGGTTAGTACGGATCTTACAGGACTTCCGTGTGTTGCAAAACAGAGCTCTGCATCGTAGCTTGCATATTTTTTTTCTGCAAAGTAGCGCTCCTTCGGAAACCATGACTTTGATTTTTTTCTTCCATAAATAAATTCTGCTCCTGAGACAGCAACGGAAATGTGGGAAAATGACTTGTATATGCTCCAAGAATGCGTTCCGTTTTCAAAGTAGACACCACTGAAAACAGGTGTTTTTATTGCAATCGATTCCATTTGCCGTGCCGAAGAAAAAGCTGGTAGTGCTGTTCGTATGCCGCAAGGAAGGAATGTCAGGGAATGCAGTGCAGATGATGATGCAAGACAGGGGTTTTTAAGGAGTGAATAGCTTCCGCCGTAGCGGAGCGTCCCTGCATAGAGCGTCATGTCGCAGAAAAAATGCTCTTTTTTTATCCGCAGCAATGCTCCGTATCGCTGCGTTGTGTACGGGTTGTATGCCAGGTTCTGCAATTCGAAAGAATACAATTTTGTGGAATTACATTCTTTGAATTCTTGAGAAAAGATTGCTGATATGTCCACGGTGCCTTTACAGTGGAATCCGATGCCGGAATCGAGTTTCTTTTCTGATGCTGCTGCATATAAATCGATTTCGCAATTGTATGCAAATGCTTTTGCAGGATGTAACAGGGCGAGAACCGCCATTGCAGTTGAAAAAAGTAGTACAAGTTTTTTCATAAAGAGTGCTCCATACTATGTAGTGCACCTGATGTGTCATTTTGGTCATGAATTTTTGAAAAAATATGTCAAAACTCTACTTTTCATCCCTAAAAGCGACGTTTATTAACATAAGAAAACCACAGGCTTAGCCTGTGGTTTTCTTATGTTAATAAATAGTCGGTAATCTACTGGATGATGACATAGCAGTGTTTTTATCTTTAGAACCATGTCCTGCAATAAAAAACTGAGTTATTTGATAATCGCATTTTCAAAGTTATCTCTAAAAATTGCAATTTTTAGAGATTCCCTTCAGAATTAATGAAGAGGAAGTTGATGTTATTTTTTTGAAACAAAATTTTTTATAATTCCCCGTTTGCATGGCCAAGGGGCGGAATTTCGGGCTCTTTTATTGCACGTTTCTAAAAACACCGTAAATGTACCTCGCAAACACGGCACACTGCCAGACTCATAAAATCCAGTGAGCGTAATCATTACGGTCAGTGCATTTCGTTGCTAAATGCCCATACGCATTTTTTCCAGTTCATCCAGATGTCGCAGGCGAGTTTCATCAAGCTTGATGAACAGGTTTTTTTCCTGTGTAGGAAGCACTAGACCTTTCGGACCATTTTTTGCACGGCGCAAGTATTTTACTTGCGTATAATACAAGTCGGCTTGCCCGTTCCTGCGTGCTTTTGAATGATACACTGCCAGATTTCCTGCATAAAGCAGAATATCTAGCGGCACGGTTTTGTTCTTTTGTGCCTTGATGAATACATATCCGCCTGCATAATCCCTTGCATGAAGCCACATGTCTGCACCTTTTACCGTGTGCCTCAGCAAATCATCGTTTTCTGTAGCTGTTCTCCCTACAATGATTGTCCAGCCGTTTACTTCGTAGTGCAATCCTGCATGTGGCTTTTCAACTTTTTGCTTTGGTGTCGTGTCATGGCGAAGCATCTGCTCAATCTTAATGACATTTTTCTGTTCAATGATTGCCTTGTATTCTGCATCGAGAGTTTCAATGTTCCTTTTGGACATCTCAATGTCATGCTTCAAATCTTCCATTCCGGATACTGCTTTTTTGTACTGATCGTAGTAGAGGGCTGCATTTTCTTGAATGGATTTCTTTGCATCCAGACGGATGTGCACCTGTTCGTTTGTGTCATAGTCAATGCAGTCAAGGCTTGAGCCGTTTGCCTGTGAACCGAATGAAAGAATCAAGTCACCCGTATGTTTGAGGTGCCCTGCATTTTCAAACTGTTTTTGCTTGTCCAAAAGTTTTTGCAAGGCACTTTCCATCTTGCTGTGCTTGACGTTGTACCACTTTTCTGCCTGTGCCAAAAGGCTTTCCCGTGAAAGCACGGATGCATGTTCCGAATAGAATATGTCAATTTTCCGGTTGAATGAAAGTGTGCCATCGATGGAACTGTCAAATGTCCTGATCGGAAACTTTTCCAGTGCCGCTGCTTTTTCGTCTGGCGTTACATTTTTTTCTTCAACAGAAAAGAATGCACCTGTCATTTCGTTTTTCTTTGGTCGCCGATACATGCAGTCTTGAATGATGCCGTTTTCGTCTGTAACGATAACATTTGCCGCTCCAGACCACAAGCGGACATACAGGTAATATTTCTGCTGCCACGTAGAAACGTCAAATTTGACAATGCGGTCCAATCCTATCTGATGGCACTCATTGATTCTCATGCCCTGCACGTGTGATCTAAGAAATTCGTGAAAGCGCAGCGGCTTTTCATTCTTTGTAACTCTGTTTTCAGTGGTGTTGATTCGACATGCATTTGCTCCTGTACAGATAACAAGTGTCGAAAGAACTCCCTGCTTTATGATGCGGAATGCCAGCATGTCATAACTTGGCTGTACTATTTCCTGTATGAATGCGCCCTGCAAGTCAAGTTCGCTTATTATGAGGTCTAATTCATTGCAATTCAAGGACATCGTATTACTCTTACTTTTTTAATATGGCACGGAACTGCTGCATGGTACCCTGCAGTTCTTCTATCTTTTCCTGGAATATGTACGAAGTCTGTGCTTGCAGTGCAAGACGCTGAGCCAGCATTTTGCTTAAGAAAATGCCATAGTGCGGATTCTTCCTTATCAGTGTCAGAAAGTCTGTTTTTGGCACTTTGATGAGGGTGCATTTTCCGTTTGCAACAACGGTTGCCGTGCGCCTGTCATTCAGCAGGAATGCCATTTCACCAATAAAGATGTCGTCCGCCGTGAGAGTTGCTGTAAGCTTATTGTTTGTGTACACCTTGAAGTTTCCGGAAACAATAAAGAACAGGTCATTCGACATTTCATCCTGCTTGCAGATAATCTGCTTGTCCTTGTATTCTATGGTAGGGAACGGCTTCATGATGCCAGGAACCGTATTGACAGTATCCGTTTTGTTCAGTATGGAAAATGTCACTTGGTTTCCCTTTTCATTGTATGTAATCTGATGGATGCAGCTTTTGCTCAGGGCAATGCCCCTTCCATGCAGCTCTTCATCTTCTGCCTTCTTGTTCAGGTATTTTCGCCAGTCAAAGCCTTCTCCTTCATCTTGAATGCGGAATGCAGAAGCTTTTTTTCGGATTGCGTAGTAAATCTTTATTTTCTTGTTTTTGTTCTGCGGTTCCTTATTCTTTTTTTCAATGAGCGAAAGCATGTCTCCGCCTTCTGCAAGCCATTTTGTTTTTTCTTCATAGGAAATGTTCAGATTGCCGTGCTCTACTGCATTCATCAGCAATTCCATGAGCGTGAGCTGCAGCCCGATTCTGTCATTGTCGGTGACTCTGTTTGTATTGTACAGGTAGCTGACAAGGAAATTCGTGTAAAACTTTAAGTCCATGGGGTTGTTGCTGCAGACAAAGGAACCTTCTTCTTGCCGGCCGATGATGTCCTGCATGCCGCGCGTGTAAAAAAACTGCTGGTTTTGGTACAAGATATTCAGGAGATGCTCAAAATTGTTCTTGAATTCATCAATGGGCAATATGCTCAGAATGTTGTCGTCCTTTATGTATTCAATGAGTTTTACCTGGTCATCGTCTTTGCACACTGCAATGATTCCGCCGTAATGCAGCCATTCATCTGCATTGATGGCTTCAAGTATCTTGCCGCAGTCGATTTCTTTTGATGTGTAATCGAGTACTTTTATTTCTGGAATTTCATAGTTGATGTAGCTTATGGATGTGTCTGTTGTCGGCATTGAATAGGCACTGAAAAAATTTGGGAAATGCTTGCATGCCTTTTCCACTGTGTTTATAAGCTCTTGATTTGTTGATGCAACGAAAATCTTTTTCATGTCAGTTTAAGTGTAATGGTAAAATTGATGTTTTGCAAGGAAAAATATTGTCATTTGCCCCAAAAGTAGGTAAACTTTTTGTATGCAGGAAAAGGATTACATCAATTATTTCTTGGTAAGGAATAAGGTTCACCGCGTCACTATTTTTCTGACGTGGCTTATAAGTTTTTTTTTGCTGCTTGGATTCGAACTTTTATTTGATTTTTTCAAAGACGAGGATCCAAAAAGCATACTTCTTTTCATAAAAAACAGTGCAGAAATAGTGATTGTCATTATGGCAACATCCCTTTCAGGATGGATGATAGGTGCACTTACAGTCTTTCAGCTGTTTGTAACGCTGTCCGCTATACGATATCCCCATTTTCATACATTTATCCTGCTGAACCTTTCCATTTTTTCAAACATTCCATTGATATACGGCTGCTACAAGAAATTGTGGAAGACAGTCCTTCTTTTTCTAGGGCTGACATCATTGATGGTGTTTGGTTCCTGCTTTGTCTGGTGGCTTATGGATGAGCCTTCTCATTTACGGATGGAAATGCTCATGTATGTCGTTCCCATTGGAATTTCCTGTACCTGCAACTACCTGTTTGCCAATTTGATTCCTGAGCGGATACGGAATTGGTTTTTCGCAAGTTCCTATTATTCCCCAAAGGTTCAAATGCTTCGGTCTCGGCTTAAGAACAAGAATCAAGCCAATAGCATTGGCAGGCACATTACGATTATCATCGTAACCGAAGCTGTGTTCATCATACTGTCTGCCTACGGGTGGAGTACAGATTTCTTTCAGAACGTTGTGGCAAACATTGTGGGCACGGAAGAAGCGTGGCGTACAATGTTCCAATTTATGGTAAACATGCTCATGACTGCCATCCCGGTCATTCTCGTTGGCGTTGCCTATTCCAACATTCAGGTATCGAATCCCCTCATGCTCATGGCCATTGCCATGGAAGATTCCTACAAATCTGCATTGAGCGATCAGTGCAGCCTTGATGAAATAAGCATATCAGACTTGAAGCTTGAACACAAAAATGAAATAGGCGTGCTCTATCAATGCTTGAAGGATTCCATTGACAACATACACTCGTATCTTGACCAGATAAAACGCGAGCAGCAACTGAAAAGCGAACTTGCTACAGCTCACGCTGCCAGCAAGGCAAAGTCTGATTTCCTGTCAAATATGAGCCACGAAATCCGCACTCCTATTAATGCTGTGCTGGGGCTTGACGAAATGATTCTTAGGGAAAGCTCTGAGTCGTCCATTCGTTCGTATGCAAAAGACATTCAGAGTGCCGGAAACAGCCTTCTCAGCTTGGTGAATGATATTCTTGACTTTAGCAAAATAGAAGCTGGCAAAATGGATATTATTATAGAAGAATATGATGTCAGTTTGGCCATAAACGATTTGCTGAACATGATTGCAAAAAGGGCAGAAGACAAGTCTCTTGCCCTGCATGTGCAGGTTTCTCCTGATGTGCCCCGATTCCTGTTTGGTGATGTCATGCGCATCAAGCAATGCATCCTTAACATTCTTACAAATGCCGTAAAGTATACGGAAAAAGGATCTGTTACGTTTTCCGTTTCCTGCGAAAGTAAAGGCGATGATTCAGTTGTTCTTCATTTCAGTGTTGCTGATACGGGAATAGGCATAAAAGAAGACGATTTAGGCAAACTGTTTTCATCGTTTCAACGGATTGAAGAAAAACGGAATAGAACCATAGAAGGAACAGGGCTCGGCCTGAACATCGTTCAGCATTTGCTGGAATTGATGCATTCTTCGCTCCATGTAAAGAGTGTGTATGGCGAAGGATCCGTTTTTTCGTTCAATTTGGAGCAGGGCGTAAAAAACTGGGAGCCATTGGGAGATTTTGACAGTACATACCAAAAATCATTGGCTGCCGATTCCGTGTACCATGAAAAATTTCATGCACCGGATGCACGTGTTCTTGTCGTTGACGACACACCTTTGAACTTGACGGTGGCAAAAGGTCTTTTAAAAAACTTTCGGATGCAGGTTGACACGGCAGAAAGCGGATTTGAAACGCTGGACTTGGTGAAAAAGCATCAGTATGATATGATATTCCTTGATCATCGTATGCCTCAGATGGACGGAATTGAGACATTTCTGGCAATGCAGACCTTGGAAGGCAATCAGAACAGGGACGTTCCATGCATTGCGCTTACGGCAAATGCTATTTCCGGTGCACGCGAACAGTATTTGCAAGCAGGCTTTACGGATTATCTGACCAAGCCCATCGACACTCAAAAACTGGAATCCATGTTGATGTCGTATTTGCCTCAAGAAAAGGTTTTTGCCGTGGCAGAGTCTTCTGCAAATTCGTCTGAGGCACAGGGCGTTTCTCCGTTGCCGGTACTGCAGGGCATTGATATGGATGCTGCCTTAAAAAACTGTGGCAGTGTGGATGTGCTTCGTTCTGCATTCCACGATTTTTATGCCGCCATAGATGACAAATCCCGTCAGATTGAAGCTTTTGCTGCTGCAAGGGATTGGAAAAACTATACGGTGCTTGTTCATGCCTTGAAAAGTTCTGCCCGCCTTATTGGTGCAACAGGACTTTCAAAGGATGCTGCCTATCTTGAACAGTGTGGAGACAGCATCAATGAGCCTGAAATAGAATCCAAGACACCGGCTCTTCTTGCATTGTACCGCTCCTATAAAGATGTGCTGCAGCCTGTGGCAGGCATGGGCGAGGAATCGAAGGAAAAAGAAAAAGAGCTGTTGAGCATGGATGCATACAGGGATGCACTGTCGGGCATAAAAGACTGCATGAAAGTTGCAGACTTTGACAGTGCAGATGCAATTGTTTCCATGCTGGATGA
>JAFVDR010000236.1 GCA_017476165.1 Treponema sp.
CGCTCACAGCCTTTGGATTTGCTGCAATCACCTTGTCAACAATAGCTTCGATGGCAGAATTGTCGCTCACAACTTCCATGCCTTTTTCTTTAATGATTACCTCAGGCATCTTGTTAGAAACAAGCATTTCTGCAAATACAGTCTTTCCCTGTGCAGAAGAAATTTTACCATCTTCAATGGCATTGACAAGTGCCGTTATATGCTTAGGCGTTATGGAAACATCCATAATGGACTGATTCTTTTCATTCAGAACAGCAAGAAGTTCTGCAAGAATCCAGTTTGCAACCTTCTTTACGTCTTTCGCGCCTTTTGCTGCTTCCTCAAACCACAACGAAAGCTCACGGGTACTAGTCAGCGTTTCCACATCAAAATCAGAAAGACCGTATTCCTCCTTGAGGCGGTTTCTCTTTGCTTCAGGAAGCTCACCGACCCTGCCATGTGCACGTTCAATCAGAGATTCATTTACACTGAACGGTTTAATGTCAGGCTCTACCACAAAACGATAATCAACAAAGCTGTTCTTTGTACGCTGAACAACGGTCTGACCTTTTTCTTCGTCCCAGCCCATAGTCACCTTAAAGCCTGGGTTGAACTCCTGACGGTCTTCCTGAAATTCCTTCAGCTGACGCTGCGCCTCATAGGTGCAAGCTTCCCTAATGGAACGGAATGAGTTCAAGTTTTTAATTTCAGAAATAGGTGTATGATACAGCTTACCGTCTTCCCATACGTTCAGATTGATGTTCGCATCGCATCGCATGTTACCTTCTTCAAGGTTACCGTTTGTCACCTTCATGTAACGAAGGATTTCCTGCACGGTTTCCATGAACAGGGCAGCCTCTTCAGGGCTTGTCATGTCTGGTTTTGTAACAATTTCGATAAGTGGCGTTCCAGAACGATTGTAGTCAATGTAGGAGTGCTTTCCCTGCAAGTGAAGTGATTTTCCTACGTCCTCTTCCAAGTGGATTCGTTCCACACGGATACGGCGGTACTTTCCGTCCTGAACGATGCAGTCTTCACCAATGAAATTCTTTGTGCGGCACTTTTCACCACCTGTCTGCTGCTCCTTCGGATACTTTACCATCGGCAAGTCAACATAGCCATTGGTGCACAACGGTATGTCATACTGTGTTATCTGGTAGCCCTTTGTCAAGTCCGGGTAAAAATAATGCTTGCGGTCAAACTTTGTAAACCGAGCAATGGTGCAGTTGAGTGCAATGCCGGCTACCGCACCGAGTTCTACATAGCCCTTGCTGATTCTCGGCATGGCACCAGGGAGTCCCAGACATACAGGACACACGCGCGTATTCGGCATTCCGTCATATCTATTTTCACAGGCACAGAACGCCTTTGTCTTTGTAAGAAGCTGTGTATGAATTTCACAGCCAATGACAATTTCCCATTTATCAATAGCCATACTTATTTTGCCTCCATAACAGGACTTCCACAACCAGGATGGTCTTCTTCCCATGCCTGTGCAATGCTCAGAATCTTAGCTTCGCTGAACATAGGACCTGCAAACTGAATGCCGACAGGCATGCTGTCGCTGTCACCGCGTGCAGCAGCACGGGCAAATTCACCATTAAAGCCTTTTGTAATGCCGGCTTCAACATCCTTGCCGTGGGTATGTCCGCACGGAACAGAAATGCTTGGAATGCGGGCAAGATTTACAAATACAGTAAACAGGTCGCTCAAATACATGGCAAGCGGATCGTCAACTTTCTGGCCCAAACGGAATGAAGGAGTTGGACATGTCGGGCACAGAATCAAATCGTAGCTTTCAAACAGCTTTGCAACATCACGCTGGATGCGGGCGCGTACCGTCATGCCTTTTTTATATGTATCTCCAGAAAACTGCTCCGAAAGCACGTAGTTTCCAATAATAATGCGTCGCTTTACTTCAGGACCAAAGCCAGCACTGCGCGTGTCTACATACAACTGGTCATAGCCGGCGCTGTTGTCAATGCGAGCACCATAGCGAATGCCGTCAAAACGGCTCAGGTTTGATGCAGCTTCTGAAAGGGCAATAACATAATAAGAAGCAATGGATGCATCCAGAACTGGAAGGTCTACAATGTCAATCTTTGCACCTTTTTCTTCAAACCATGCACGGGTATCAGCAAAAACCTTTCCTACATCAGCATCAAGACCTTTGCTTTCAAGGAACTGCTTTGGAATTGCAATCCTAAGCTTTGCAAAATCAGTATAGGCAGAAAGATTTTTGAGAGATTCCTTTTCAGGCAAGTCTGCTGACGTATCATCATAAAAGTCGATGCCGCTCATTACGCTCAAAGGAAGGGCAATATCTCGCGGTGTGTGACCAAGAATGCCCACCTGATCCAATGAAGAACCATAGGCAACGACACCCCATCGGCTCAAAACGCCATAGGTAGGCTTTAGTCCATAAATGCCGCAGTACGATGCCGGAAGCCGAACAGAACCGCCTGTTTCCGTGCCCAAAGCGAACAATGCCTGATTTGCAGCAACTGCCGCCGTTGAGCCGCCTGACGACCCTCCAGAAACATAGGCGCGATTAATGGGGTTGCGTGTTGGTCCGTAACTTGAATATTCTGTGGAAGAACCCATTGCAAACTCGTCTTGATTGCATCGTCCGAGAGGAATTGCTCCTGCTGCCATAAGGCGGTTGATGACGGTTGCATTATATGGAGCCACATAGCCGTCCAACAATTTGGAAGCACACGTCAAGTGCTTTCCGCGAACGGAAATGTTATCCTTGTTTGCAAAAGGAAGTCCCAAGAGAGGTTTTTCTGCAAACAGCTTGTCCAAAGTACCGGCAGCACGGGCTGCCTCAATTTCCTTGTCGGCAGCTTCGGCAAGTGCAACGGCATCGTCATACATTTCGATGAATGCATTCAGAGGCAATTCAGATTTTTTATCGTTTTCAAATGTAGTAAATGATTTTTCAACAAGGGATTTGCTTGTTACTGAGCCTGACTTCAAGGCATCTACGGCTTCTTTTATTGTCTGCATATTAAGCACCTTCTCCCAACACTTTTGGTACCTGGAAATATCCGTCAAGGAAGTGTTCGCTCACTTTCTTGACATCGTGCATTTCAAGTCCGGCAACAATTTCATCTTCGCGCAACAGTTCTGAATCTGTCGTTGGATAAGCATCGTAAGGATTTGCACTGTCATCATA
>JAFVDR010000237.1 GCA_017476165.1 Treponema sp.
GCCGTGCAGTACGCTCAACAAGGGCATCCAGCAAGTCAAACAACTTTTCATAATCTTCCTCAGTAGCACTTTCAGCAGCCTTTGCACCAAGCACAGAAGCCTTGCTGTATGGGGCATGGAGGAAAGAGTCCATTTCAATCTGCGTAAGATTATCCAGCTTCAGGAGTGACTCTGCAAAAGCCTTGCTGAAAAGGCCTTCAGAAGCAGCACAATGAATAACTTCAAAACTCAAAGGACCCATATATGCACCAGAGCAATGCTTTTCCATAAGGAAGGTTCCTGGCTTGGTAGTTTTTTTGTCATAGGCAATATCAAAATCGGAACTGATAAGCTGACTGAATTTACCACTTTCACAAACGATAATCTGCTTCTTAAGGTTCTTGTATGCAGGATTTTCACTCTGAATGTAGGCACTGTTCATGCCCGTACCAAGAATGAACCCCACATAAGACGAATATTTTCTGCCAGAAGAAGAATCTGCTGCACCGGCCAGCAACGCTGCAACAGTGTCATTTAAAAGTGAAATGTGAACCTTGTTTTTCCATCCATGCTCTGCAAGAGCCTTTGACAGTTCCTTTCCAATGTGGCATCCAGCAACTTCAGGAGCCTTTATTTCCTTTGAAAAGCCAATGAGGACACCGTCACCGTCTTCCGTAATAGTCATTGGATAAGAAAAACAGAAGCCTATGTTAGAAGACTTGTCCTTAAGGTGTTCAAGGTTTTCTGCAAACTGATTAAAGAATTCCTTTCGAGACAGTTCCCTTTCGATTCCCGGCATCTTTGTTTTTTCCATAAAGTCTATGGAAGGCTTGCCGGTATCGTCAAATGACACGAGGCAGGAGCGGAAGTTTGTTCCACCAGCATCAATAACAATGACACTTTTGTTCGTTACAGCCTTTTCAGGAGGATTGCAGAATGTTCTGATCATATCCTCATCTGCCTTTCGACCTGCAAGACCTTCATGCATATCATTCAAGAGTGCATCAATAACCGAATTAATATCCTGATGTACAGGGAAATTATGCTTACCTAAAAATGCCGCTACTGCTTTATTCATTTGAAAGTTCTCCTTTAAAATATTCACAATTATAGCATAAATATAGGAAAATGCAATCTATATACAGATTTTTTAACAGTGTAACAAACAAAAAAGCTTTTTCCATGAGCTTCCACATGAAGAATCTTTCAGTCCAGTTCCATCCATTCGTCTATGGCAGAAAGCACGGGCGTTTCCCATTTCTTGTCTCCGAAAAGCCAAGCTTCATGCTGCATGGCAAAAGGACGGATGTCAGGGTTTGCAAAGTATTTCTTGTATCTTTTTTCGTATTTCTTTCCCATTTTGAGGGCATAGATGATGTGTACTTTCGTATGGGGAACAGAAATGCCATTCGGAAGGCAGGTAATCAAGTCTGTGTAGTATTCGTTCTGGATAGATTGTGGCGAAAACTGAGCAAAGCATTTCATAAACTTTTCTGACGTTTCTTCGCTCATCTCGAAAAAAGAAACCATGAGTTTCCGCATCCGCTCACCGTTTCTATTCTTTTTTGCCGCTCCAGAAAGTAATGGATACATGATTGCTGTCTGAATCTTTGCAACAAGCTTTCCACTCTGGTCAA
>JAFVDR010000238.1 GCA_017476165.1 Treponema sp.
AATTAGTAAAAACAAATGTCTTTTCTCATATACAAGAAGCTGTTGTTCTGGCAGAAGACTCTGATGTCGTACATTTTACGCTGCCCCAGCAGTATTTAAAGACAGCACGCAAATGTATTCCTGCATATATTCCTGCCGGAATGGATTGGGATATAGCTCAATGGGCACGGAAAATGTATGAAAAATGTGAAAACAAGACAAGATTCCCCATTACAATTCGAGATTTTCTGAATACATACCGCCAGAACAACCATTTGTATGAGCGCATGATGTATGTGAGCATGATTATTTCGCAATGCCATGGCGGTGACAAAATGCGCAAAAAAGCTGCGCAGGAAAAACTATGGGAGTCTCAGGCTGGATACAATTTTGTTGAACTTCCTTATGGAGTTCCAGCCTTGCATTCTCGGCAACAGGCTGCATATCGAGTTTTGAACGAGGCAGAAAAGCTGATTCGAGAAAGTCAGAAGACTCCTGAATCAGTAACGAGTTACGACTATAACAGCGATGGACTGAATGAATATGTCTGTCAGATGGAAAAATTCCATGCCGTGATATCCCGAATTTCAGGTCATATTTGTGAGTTGGATTTGTTTAATGCTGGTTCTGATTATGCATCAAGCCTGTCTCGAATCAGTAAATTTGATTCTTGCAGTGATAATTACAGAAGGGGAATCCTTGTTGAGCACTTGCTTGATGACAAGGACATGAAGAACTACATTGATGCAAAGCCTTTTGCAAGTAGAGTTTTTTCAAATGTATTGTTTTCAGAAAAAAAACTGGAACTTCGCAAGAATACCATTCAACTTACAGGAAATGGAAGCTTTTCCTCTCTGCATGTGCCAGTGTCGTTGAAAAAAAATTACATCATATCATCAAATGGTTTTGTCGTTCAGTACATTTTGAAAAACGAAACGCCTTTGCCTTTGAAAGGATATTTCGTTGTCGAAGCCAATTTTGCAGAAATACACTACAGTGCAGAACTTGTTCTTAATGGAAAAAGAACTGTGGTGCCAGAAACCTCTTCGTATAATGTTGACAAAGGCGTTTCCATGCTTTACATAAAAGACGTTGAAAATAAAAACTCATTTCTTTTTGAGCCGAATGAAGAAGCTGGATTCTGTACAAACTACATTGCGTTCAAGCGGCCGGACGGGCAGGGCACTGTATCTGAAAATGCCCATACGCTTACAGCATGCTTTTACTGGAATGTAGAACTTGCCGGTCAGCGTGCAATAGAGAAGACCATCAATTTTACTATTGTTCCGGAACGAAAATATCGGTAATTGCACGCCCGTATAGCAGATTTTTCTAATCTAGCGCTTTACAATCTTTTTGACAGCTTTCTTATAAAACCATGCTCTTAGTTTCTCTGCCATCGTATACATGTGGTATGTGAATGGCTTTAGGGGAATGTCGAAGCTTCCTGGTCTGTGTATTATGTCTCCACCGAATCCCGTTTTGAAAAGATACAGTCCGTGCATGGGATGATGCTCATCATCGTTAGGTGGAATTCCATAAAAATCGTATACGGGTGAACCGAATTTCTTTGCATCCTTTATGGCAGTCCACTGCAAAAGATATGCAGGCATGTAGTTCCGCTTTATATTGCCGCTTGCCCCGTACAGGTACACGGCTTCTCGTTCACAGAAAAGTGTTATGATTCCTGCAAGATAATCAGTTTCGTGTTTTGCGAGATAGAGCGTGATTCGAATTGGTTCTGAGGAATTGCTTCTGTTGAGCAAGTCAAGATAATAGCTTTTTGCATGAAAGTTGACACCATCTCGTTTGCTGGTTTCTTCGAACAATGTGTAAAAATGTTCAAATGCTTGTGAAAATCCTTCATCGTCAGAGTGGTACGCTTCAACTATTACGCCCTTTTTTTCTGCAAGGCGAATGTTGTAGCGCCATTTACTTTTCATGTTTGCAAGCAGTTCGTCTTCGGATGCATGTAATTGAAGCAATACTGTATCAGGCGGCTGGATGGCAACATTTGATTGCATTATGTTAAAATTCTTTACATGCATGTTTTTTTCTTCCAATGTTGCATAGTCAATGGGAAAATCATAGCGAATGCAGATAGTGTTTGCTGGAAGATGCGGTTTCAGTAACTCTGAAATGCGTTTTATCCTGTCGGCATATTCTGCATCAGATTCCTGCGCTTCTTTTTCAGGAGCCATGGGAATGTATGCAATGCTCATGGTCGCAAGCTTTATGGAAAAAGTCCTCACTAAGACCGTAATTCCATTTTCTGTCGCTGCATCAGCAACGGAAATGGAATTGTCATCGGCAACGGTAAAGAACAGGGGAGTCCACCCATGGTTCCCCTTGAACTGTGCCCAAAACTCGGTCTGAAGAAATCTCTGAGCCATTAAT
>JAFVDR010000239.1 GCA_017476165.1 Treponema sp.
TAAAGATATGGATTTCATTAAACTACCTCCAACAGGAGAAGGCAATTCTTGGCATTTATATCTAATGCGACTTGATTTATCAAAACTGACTTGTACAAGGGAACAGTTTGCAAAAGAAATGCAGAATTCAGGAATCGGAATCAGTGTTCATTTTATTCCAATTTTCCATTTTTCGTATTGGAAGAACCTGTATACAAACTTTGACGCAGAACATTACCCTCATGCTGAGCGACAATACAATGAGACAATAACAATACCATTATGGCCAGACATGACTGATGATATGATTTCTTATGTAATTGAGACGATAAGATCCATAGGAACAAAATATCATGTCAACAGATAAACAGACCGTTGCAAAAAAATATTCATCTCTCAAGAATAGAATTTCAGTAAAAAATGATTTTTTCAGCGACATTGCATTTAAAAACATGCTTTATGCTATTACAGTCAGAAGTCCTATTGACAGAGGGATAATCACATCAATATTTCAAGAAACAATTCCAGATGGATATTATCTTTTTACTGCACGAGATGTTCCGGGAAGCAATATGCTGGCGACACCTCAAGGCAAAATATCAATTTTTAGCGAAGGAAATGTATCTTACAAAGGAGAACCAATAGGAATTCTTGTCGGTCCAGATGAGCGTACGCTCATTCAAATTCAGCAAACCCTCCAAATAAATTATGACACTAATACAATAGAGGACTATCTTGAACCACTGAATGATGAAAAGGCTGAACTTTCTTCGCCTTCGTCAACACAAAAAAAACTCAAGAAAGGAAACAACGCAGACCATATTGAAGATGTTTTTTCAGCTGCAGAATATGTTACAGAGCATGAATGGACATACAACCTGAACACTCCATACTACAGGGAGCCACAAGGTGCAGTAGCACATTTTGATGGAGAACAGCTTACCGTCTATACTCCAACACAATGGATAAGCAACTTGAGAAACGCATTATGCAAGACAACACTTATAGATACTGATAATATCATAATAAACAAAACGAAATCCTATGACCATACAACAAATAGCATTTGGTATAACTCAATAATTTCATGTCAGGTAGCAGTTGCAGCCTATCTTACCAAAAGCTATGTCAAACTAGTATATTCGCGGCAAGAACAAGAAATGTTCATTGATTGCATGATGCCTGTACATTTTAATTATAAAACCGCAGCAGACAAAGACGGACACTTACTTGCCATAAAAGCCGACATAGAACTTGATACAGGAAGCAACAATCTTTTTGCAAATGAAATAATAGACAGACTTGTCATTGCTGCATGCGGTTGCTATAGTGCTTCCAACATTGACATAACAGCAAATGCAAAACATTCTAGAAAACCTCCTCTTTCAATCGACTTGCAGCTACTGGATTCTGCAGCTTTTTTTGCCACGGAAAATCAAATCAACGCAATCAGTGCTGTCAGCGGAATTGATCCAATTGAAATCAGAAAAAAAAATATGATTGAAAATCATGGAGACGAAAGCAGCGAATCTGAGGAGCTTTATCCAGCGTTCTTTTTTGCCCCAAAATCATTGGAAACAATAGATGCCCTGACAAATTCCAGCAGCTTTAATAGAAAATATGCATCCTATAAATTAAATAGTCTTGCAAGAATTCGGAATGGAGCAAAGGAATTTATAGCATCACCGAATTCTGCTCCATTACGGGGAATAGGTCTAGCATGTGGATTTGAAGGTTCTTTTTACTATGGTTCAGAATTATACGGCTCTGAACAAACTTTGGATGTCACATTGGAAGAAAACGGGACGCTTACAATTCACTGCTCTCCCATATCAAAACCTATTCAAGAAATTTGGACTCACTTGGCATCAGATATACTGGGAATTCCAGTTTCATCTGTAAAAATCAATTCAAATTTTGAAACAGATAACGAACCTCTGTTACCAGAAAGCGCACATGCGAACATAAGCATATTGATAGGCCTCCTAAAAAAATGCTGCGAATCAATAAAACGAAGAAAACCTGGCTCTGAGATTCCTTATACAGTAAAGAAAAAATTGTCTTTGCAAGAAAAAAAAGACTGGAATACAGAGAATTACACAGGAGAGCCCTTCCATCGATCATCTTTTGCTGTTGCATTCGTAGAAGTAGAATTCGATCCCTGTACATTTCGAGAGATTATTCGAGAAATAAACATCGTCATCAATGGTGGCAAAATTTTAAATTCTGTGGCAGCAGAAAACAGTGTACGGCTTGGCATCGAAAAAGTTTTGCGGTCACTCGTAGAAGATGATATGTTAGAATGTGATAACATAAACATTTCCTTCGTGGCATCTGACGAAGAACCAACGGAAATTGGTAAATTAGTCTATCAAGTACTCCCTGCAGCATATATAGGAGCAATTTCCCAAGCAATTGGAAAAGAAATAAACCGAATTCCAATAAAGACGGATACACTGTACAAAATTATAAAAACAGAATCAGAGGAGAATAATCATGCAGGTTTCACTACATATTAACGATGAAAAAGTTGTTTTAGATGCAGAAGCTGATGATTCTCTGCTTACTGTATTGCGGCGCGAAAAATACTTTAAAGTAAAATGTGGATGTGAAAAAGGCTTTTGCGGAAACTGTACTGTATTGCTGAACGACAAGCCTGTCTCAAGCTGCAAAGTCCCCATCAGTCTCGTCCGTCTTGAACGAGAACGCGAGGAAAGAATTGAAACCCTTGAATACTTTAAGAAAAACAATGAATTTTATGCAGATATACAATCGGGATTTAAAGAAGCAGGAATGAATTTGTGCGGTTACTGCGAAGCTGGAAAAATATTCACGGCATATTGGCTCATCAAGACATACCCTCATCCAGAAATAAGGAACATTCAGAATGCCATAAAGCACATGGACTGTTGTTGCACCGATAGAACAACATTCACAAACGGCATATTATATGCAGCAGCCTTTAATCATGCAAGGATGGAACGAAGCTAACATGGAAAATAAGAATCACAATTTTTTAACAGCAAATTCAGTAAAACACATTCTGGATCTTCTGAAAAATGTTCAAGACTTGCAGATAATAGGCGGCTGTACAGGAAATGATCCTGTCAGGGAACACTGTGCAACCATACGCCATATTCCAGAATTAAAAATAACAGAAAAGCACGAAAGGTACATTGACTTTGGGCCTGCAGTAACAATATCCGACATGCTCAGCCTTGGGCGTTCCAACATGCCTACAATTCTTTACGAAGCATTGGAAACAATTGGCTGCTATCAAATCCGTAATATTGCAACATTGGGAGGAAACATCTGCTCAAAAGGATTAAAACAAACCTTGTGGGCACCTTTGCTTGCACTCGATGCTCGACTTGAAATAAAAAGTGAAACTAGCACAAAATACATTCCGTTCACAAAATTCGAAGGAATCCCTGAAAAATATATCCTGACAAGAATAAGAGTCCCAATCGATGAATGGCAGATTGCACAATTCAAAAGAATAGGACCTTCTGCAAGAATCACAGAGGAAAGTGCAGGATTCGTTTTTTTGGTCAATACTCAAAAAAACATGATTGTTGACATAAAAATAGCATTTGCAGGAAATGGAGTTTTTAAATCGTCCGAATTGGAAAATAAAATCATCGGTGCAAGAATTCCTCTTGACAAAAAATTCATCGAAGACTTAATTACGGAAGCAGACATCATCTTTTCAGCAAGATTCAATACCCCTTTGGTAAACCCAATTTTGAAAGCGCAATTCTTGAATCTTCTTAAATACTCTCTTGAACAGCTCGCATAGCTAATGAAAATCCGGACAACCACATCGTTATTTTATGAGCATGGCGTCTCCGTAAGAAAAGAATCGATATTTTTCCTTTATGGCAATGTTGTATGCATTTAAAATATGCTCTCTGGAAGCAAATGCACTCACAAGCATTAAAAGTGTTGATTCAGGAGTATGAAAATTGGTAAACATCTGGTCAACAACCTTAAACTGATATCCAGGATACATAAAAATATGAGTGCTTCCTGATCCTCCATGAACAATACCACCTTCATCACATGCACTTTCCAATGTACGAACACTTGTCGTACCTACAGCAAGTATTGGTCTGCCAGCTTTTTTTGCCGCATTAATCCTTTCTGCCACATCGTATGGAACCGTGTAAAATTCCTCGTGCATCTTGTGCTGTTCAATATTTTCCGATCGGACAGGAAGAAAAGTTCCCAAACCGACATGAAGCGTAAGCCAAGCAAGCTCTATTCCTTTTTTCTGCAACCGAGAAATCATATCTTCTGTAAAATGCAGGCCAGCAGTAGGACATGCAGCACTACCCGTTTCTTTTGCATAAACAGTCTGGTAACGTTCCCCGTCAATTTCTGAGTCTTCTCTTCGGATATACGGAGGCAATGGTATATGACCATTTCTTTCAAACCAATCTTCCATAATCTGGAAAGGAAATTGAATTGACCGAAATTCAGTCCCCTCATTTTCAGGATTATCAATGATGACACCTTCAGAACCATCTGGAAAAGCATAGACACAGCCTGCCTTCACTTTTTTTGCACCCTTCACCATCGTATTCCAAA
>JAFVDR010000240.1 GCA_017476165.1 Treponema sp.
AAGCGGAAAATACGATACACGGATTGTAAACAAAAACAAATAAAAGAGCACATTGCATGAGCAAGTCGCCATAACGCATAAGGTTATACAGTGCGTTATGGCTCTGCCATTTACTCAGGCTGCTGTGCAGATTCCTGATTGGTCTTTTCCTTTAAAATATCCAGCACTCGAATGAAAGCAGAGTTTTCCTTTTTCAATTCACGAGAACCTCTTGTAATGTTACAAAGAGACATACTGTATTTTTTTGAAATTTCACGCTGAGTTGCACCAGCTTCAAGTTCTTTTACCAAATGCCATCGGTTTGCAAAATCTTTTAGCTCACCACTAGTAAAGAGACAGCCAAAAAAATCAGATATAAGGTCTACATCTGAAATTCCAGCAAGAAGCGTGCATATTTCGCGAATCGCATCATTTTCTTTTTCATGCGGCAATGTTTTAGTATTTCTAGTACGCATACATATACTATAGCATTTAAAAAACAAAAGTAAATTAAAAATAACCCTAAAAAGTGTTTTATTTTCAGAATTGTACACATACACACGCATGCAGCATAAAAAAATTCAGCCGTAGAGGTTACGAAATACAACCGTACAGTTTCCACCATTGACAAAGCCTATCTTGAAACCAACAGACTCAGCCGATTATGTAGACATGAGATTGCACGCTGTAAAAAAGACATTGCTATGGAGCATTGCAGTAGCGGTACTGCATCTGCCACTGTTTCCTCAGGACGAACCGCTCCATCACTATCCTTGGGAACTGATACTCTATCGCCCCGAAAATGCAGGAGACATGAACGAAGTACGGTGCTATCTGAAAGTAGAGGATGCCGAAACAGGCGAAGACGTTACCTACACCAAAATAAAGGCAACCTATGAATGGGTGAGCATTCCTGATGTTGCAAATCCATACCAGAACACCTATTACCTAGATGGCGGCATGGCAATGCACATGCTCATCAAACCAGGCAAATACAGAATTCAAGTGTATACGCCAATTGAAAAGCAAAATGGCGTATACTGTACGAATACCAGCAAAGAAACATGGGAATCAAATGTATTCGAATATGACACGGCTAATCCTGCGAAAGTCCTGTTTGTCTGCCCTACAGCAAATGACAACGGCTTCTATGACGGTGGCTGGCATATTGACTATAAAGCCCCAAAATGGTTTAAATTTACTAAGCCACACAGGCACTAGGCAACCTAGGTTGCCATTACTAAAACAGGAGTATACTATGAAGTTCAAAAGAATTCTTACCGCTACCGCATTGATGGCGGTTCTGGTACTGACCACAGTACAGGCAAAACAGGCAAAACGTGCAAAAGCAGTTGAGCCAAACGACAAGGACATCACCGTTCTGTATACCAATGACGTTCATTGCGCCATTGATGCAAAACTTGGCTATGCATCTCTTTCGGCATACAAGGCAGACATGCAGAAATCAAGCTATGTTGCACTCGTTGACAACGGTGACATCATTCAGGGAGATGTCATAGGAGCTCTTTCAAAAGGCGAATACCTCATTGACATCATGAACAACACGGGTTTTGATGCAAGCGTATTCGGCAACCATGAATTTGACTACGGCATGGAACAGCTTGCATACCTGGTTGAAAAATCAAATTTTCAGTGGCTTGCAGGAAACATTTCGTATACAGGAAAAAAAGAAACATTCCTTAAAAACACAGTTCCATACATCATAAAAGAATACGGAAACAAAAAGGTTGCTTTCATTGGCATTACCACACCAGACAGCATTACAACCTCGACACCAACATTCTTTCAGGAAAACAATACGTTTGTCTATTCCTTTGTTTCAAATCAAGACGGCAAAAGCCTGAATCGCCTTGTACAAAAGCTTGTAAACAAGGCACGCAAACAGGGAGCAGACTATGTAATCCTCATGGCACACTTGGGCGACCAGCCGTCTGCATCAGGAAGCACTTCAATAAATGTCATTCAGAACACAACTGGAATTGATGCCGTTCTTGACGGTCACTCCCACAGCGTCATTCCAGAACAGCTTGTAAAGAACAAAAAAGGCCAGAATGTTATCTTGACATCAACAGGTACTAAATTTGCACACTTTGGAAAACTGACCATTTCAAAGGACGGCACATTCCATTCACAGCTCATTGACAGCTACGACAAAAAGGACGCAGCTACCCAGAACTACATAGATGCAATCGTAGCAGCCTACAAGAAAGATTTGGACAAGGTTGTCGCTCACTCAGACATTGCATTGAAAATTTCACGGGAAGACGGTTCTCGCGCTGTCAGAAACAGAGAAACACTCATCGGAAACATCGTTGCCGATGCATACAGGACTATTGCCAACACAGACATTGCATTTGTAAACGGCGGTGGCATCCGTGCTGATCTTCCAGAAGGAGACATCACCTATGGAAACATCATCAAAACACATCCATTCGGCAACATGCTCACATCTGTAAAGGCAACCGGACAGCAGATTCTTGACTGCCTTGAACATTCCGTACGCCACACACAGCACGAAGCCTCAGAAAACGGAAAGCCTTTGGGAGAAAACGGCGGTTTCCAGAATGTATCAGGCTTGAAATTTACTGTTGATACAAGCATTCCAACTTCCGTAGAAATAGATGACAAGGGCTTGTTCGTAAAAGTTGCGGGAGAACGCAGAGTAAAAGACGTAATGGTACAGGAAAACGGCACTTGGGTTCCATTGAATCCGTCAAAAACATATACCGTTGCAAGTCATGACTATATGCTGCTTTCATGCGGAGATGGCTTTACCATGTTCAAAGATGACGACATACTCATCAACAAGGCATTGCCTGACTATCAGGTATTGATTACCTATCTGACAGAAATACTCAACGGCAATCTAAGTTCCAAATACAAGGGAACAGAAGACCGAATCGTAATAAAGTAAGGAATGGGTTTTCGCATGAAAGAACAGTTGCATACATACAGCATCGGCGACATTGCCCAGAAACGAATTTACGGCAGAACATCGAAAAAAGACTTTCTTGTCCTGTTCTGGGCAGCAAGCGGTCTTGAAATAAAGGTAAAGTCAAAGGAAGTATGGGCTCTCATTGAATCGGACTACGACCTGTCGGAATCCTGGATTACCGTAAAAATA
>JAFVDR010000241.1 GCA_017476165.1 Treponema sp.
TACACGAAATCATTTACAGTAAGGGCAGAACCGTCCGACCACTTCAAATTGGGGCGCAGATGGAATGTCCATGTCAATCCATCTGCCGACTGTTCCCATTTTTCTGCAACACCTGCAACAACATTGTTATCGCGGTCAAATTTCAAAAGACCTTCAAATGCATGAAGAATCATGTTTGCACCGTCAACAGCAGAATTCAAAGCAGGGTCAATCGTTTCTGGAGACGGACCTACTTCAACATGCACTACAGAGCCTTTTGCTTCGACAACTTTTTTCTTGCCGCAAGAAACAAACAAAACGCTTGCCAATACAATAACAGAAACCAACGATGTCAGTTTCAACTTCATATATATCCTCCTAGCCCCACCCTTTACGGACGCAGGCAATTAATACAATTTAAGCGGAACCTCTGAAAATGCACTGTTTCAAATCGCGCTATTACAACGAATGCACATGCAAGCAAGTTCCATGTTGATGGCAACCTAAAATCAGTTGAGTGCATCAAGATGATGACATGCAGCGTAGTGGCCCGAAGACACTTCCTTGAATGCAGGAATTTCCGAAGCACACTGCTCATCAGCATACGGACAGCGAGTTCTGAACGGACATCCGCTTGGCGGATTCAAAGGAGAAGGAACATCTCCTGTCAATATGATTCGCTTTGAAGCACGAGCTGTCTTGGGATCTGCAATCGGAACGGCAGAAATGAGGGAGCGCGTATATGGATGCACAGAGTGGAAAATCAAATCATCACTTTCGGCAAGTTCCACAAGATGCCCCAGATACATGACACCTATCCTGCTTGAAATGTGGTTCACGACAGACAGGTCATGGGCAATGAACAGGTAAGTCAATTCCATCTGCTTCTGAAGGTCTTCAAACATGTTCACGACCTGTGCCTGAATCGATACGTCCAGTGCAGAAACAGGTTCATCACACACAACAAACTGAGGGTTCACGGCAAGTGCACGGGCAATGCCGATTCTTTGCCGCTGCCCACCGGAAAACTCATGGGGGTAGCGGTTAGCGTGTTCACTGTTCAAACCGACCGTAGCCAAAAGAGAAAGAATCTTTTCGCGCCGTTCTGCCTTTGTCTCGTACAGCTTGTGAATGTCCAACGCCTCACCAATGATGTCACCAACAGTCATGCGGGGATCAAGCGATGCATAGGGGTCTTGAAAGACTATCTGCATCTTTCGGCGATATGGAAGCATGTCCGCCTTGATGCCCTTGTCACTGTCAAAAATGACGTTTCCGTCGTACACAATTTTTCCTGCCGTTGGTTCTGTCAGGCGCAAGATGGATCGACCAGTCGTTGTCTTGCCGCAGCCAGACTCCCCTACAAGTCCAAACGTTTCGCCTTTCTTTATGTAGAACGACACATCATCAACGGCTTTTATGAAGCGACCGCCGCCTGCAGGAAAATACTGCTTCAAATGTTCTATTTCAAGTAAGTTTTCACTCATGCGTTACCTCCGTCGGCAGCTGTCGTGCCTGTTACAACGGCATCGGCACTGCCCAAAAGCTGTGCCTTCTGTTCCAGCCAGCACCGTCCGTAATGAACATTGTCTCCAACCAATGCACCGCCAAGAGACTCATAGTCATTGCGGACAGGAGGCTTTTCAAGACATATTTTCATGCAGTTTGAACAGCGTGGTGCAAAACAGCAACCTGCAGGCCGGTTCAGCAAATCGACTGGCTGTCCTTCGATGGGAACAAGACGTGAATAATCTTTTTCGTGAAACTTCGGAATGGAACGCAAAAGGCCCCGTGTATACTCATGCTGAGGATTATAGAAAATGTCATCAGTCGTGCCATACTCTATTATTTCCCCTGCATACATGACGGCAATGTGATCGCACATGGAAGCAACAACGCCAAGATCATGCGTAATCATGATGATTCCCATGCCAAGCTTTTTCTTTAAATCCTGCATCAGTTCAAGAATCTGTGCCTGAATCGTTACATCAAGGGCTGTAGTTGGCTCATCGGCAATCAATAGCTTTGGCTCACAGGCAAGAGCTATGGCAATCATGACGCGTTGCCGCATGCCGCCTGAAAGTTCATGAGGAAACTGCTTGAGCCGCTTGTCCGGCTCATTGATGCCAACCAGCGTCAAAAGTTCACGTGCCCTCGCTTTGGCTTCACTGCCCTTTTTATCAGTATGCAGCTTCAACGCTTCTTCTATCTGGTTTCCCACAGTCCACACGGGATTCAGGCTTGTCATAGGATCTTGAAAGATAATGCTCACTTCTTTTCCACGGATTTTTCTAAGTTCCTTTTCAGACATCTGGTCAATTCTGTGTCCATTAAAAGTGACAGTTCCATCGGTAATCCTGCCGTTCTCTGCAGTCAGCCCCATAACGGAATATGCCGTTACGGACTTTCCGCTCCCCGACTCTCCTACAATGCCAAGAACTTCACCTTCCTTCATCTGAATCGTGACGTCGTTCAGGGTTTTTACTTCTCCCGCAGGAGTGAAAAATGAAAGCTTTTCATGCTGTATGTCAACTAAATATTCGTTTTCTGCCATGTTCTTTTCTCCTTCCCTACAGGTTACTGCTTAAGTTTTGGGTCAAACGCATCGCGCAAACCGTCACCCAGCAAGTTAAAGCTCAGGATGATAATGAAAATAAGGAATGCAGGTGCAAAAAGCTTTTCTGGATATGTCTGAAATCCATTCAAGGCAGCAGATGCAAGAGACCCAAGGGATGGCATTGGAGCCTGAACGCCCAGCCCCAAAAAGGAAAGGAACGATTCTGTAAAAATAGAAGAAGGGATCTGGAGAGTTGTCGTGACAATCAGTGTTCCAAGGCAGTTCGTAATCAAGTGTTTGCCGATGATGCGCTTTCCGCTTGCACCAAGTGCGCGTGCTGCAGTTACATATTCATTCTGCTTCAAGAGCATAATCTGGCTTCGGATGATGCGTGCCATTCCAACCCAGTACAGCAGTGCAAACACAATGAACATGGAAACCATATTCGGACCAAGCCTTTGAATCCAGCTGAAGCCAGGCACTTCGCCCAAAGAACGCAGCGGATATTTCAGAGTCTGTGCCAGCAAAATGATAATCAGTACATCAGGCACCGTATAGATGATGTCCACGATGCGCATCATGATTAAATCGACTGTTCCACCAAGATAACCTGCAACGGCACCATACAAAGAGCCAATAAGCAAAATCAAAAGAGATGCTACAATGCCGACTGTCATGGATACGCGTCCGCCAACCATGACGCGGATGGCATAGTCACGTCCGTTCTGGTCTGTACCCATCAAGTGGGGAAACACTTTCTGCCCCCCCCTTATCAACTCCTGTTCTGCTGCAGAATACTGCATAGGTCCAAGGCGTTCACTGCCTTTTATCTGCTGTTCATATTTATATGGATAAAACGCCGGTACTATAAAGCAGAAAAAAACTATCACCAATACAATGGCTAGAGAAACCATTGCAATCTTATTTTTTCTAAAGCGACGGATGCCGTCTTTCCAAAAGCTTACAGACTCGCGCATTATGACAAGAGACTGCTTTTCATCGGCCGAAGCCGGAATAAAGTCATCAACTTTAAGTTGTAGGCTCAATGGATTTTTCTTGTTTGTCTCACTCATGTTCAATCTCCTACTTAAGCTTAATCCTTGGGTCAACGACGGCATAGGCAATGTCAACAATTACATTCATGATGATAACGAAAACCGCAAGAAAGATAGTAGTTCCCATAATCATAGGATAGTCACGGCTTGTAATTGCTCCTACAAACTCAGAACCAAGCCCCGGAATGTTAAAAATCTTTTCTATAATAAAGCTTCCTGTCATGAGCGATGCCACAAGCGGTCCCAAATAAGTAATGACAGGAAGGATTGCATTGCGCAGGGCATGCTTGAATATGGACTTGAATGTGCTGACACCTTTTGCACGGGCTGTACGCATGTAATCCTGACCAATGACATCAAGCATGGATGACCGCATGAGTCGTGCAATGTAAAATGTCGGGTACAGAGCAAGAGCCATGACTGGCATGATGTAACTTTTTGCACTGTTGAGCCCCAACGAAGGAAGCAGGTGGAGTTTTGTCGAAAGGACATACATGAGGAGTGTCGAAGAAAGAAAACTCGGAACGGCAATTCCTGCAGTGGAAAGCACGACAAGCATGTTGTCCACAGCTTTACCACGCTTGTATGCGGCTATTGAACCAAGAGGAACGCCAAGCAACACAGCAACAAGGATTGCCCATCCTCCCAACCGGGCAGACACAGGAAACTTTGTAAAGATAATTTCGCTTACAGTCCGTCCACGCTTTTTTACAGAAAGCCCAAAATCTCCATGGGCAATTCCTGCCATGTATGTCAGGTACTGTTGCCCTAAAGGCTTGTCCAGCCCATATTTCGCTTCCATGGCAGCCTGTGCCTGTGGAGTAACGGCTTTTTCCGAAAGGAAAGGTCCTCCCGGAACCATGTTCATAATAAAAAAGGTCAGTGTTGCGACAAGAAAGGCTGTAACGACAGCCGTCAACAGCCTTTTGATGATGTACTTTAGCATTAAGCCAGCCTCATAGGATAAGATCAGGGGATTTCATAAAAAAGGCGCGAGTACAGAAGTATCGCGCCATTACGAAATTATACCAATGTATAACAGATTTGTATTAATGTCAATCCTCGTTTCTGAAGCAGAAAAGCTGCAGATCTGCTCCAGACGGGAAATTTGTCCATGTCAGAAATTGCTGAAACAGTCGGTTTTTCAGGAGCTAGCTACATGGCGGAAGTCTTCAAAAAATATTACAGCATGTCGCCGAGGGATTACCGAAAAAGCATCAGTGCAAAAAATCCTGCTCAGTAAGAAGATAGCATGTACAGTTGCCCACGCCCTTTAGGGCAATGCCGTCTCGCCGCTCAAAGGAGTACATGCCGTTCAGCTTTTGAAACACCGATTCAGACACTTGGATGCGGTCAGGAACACCGTTTGATTCCAGACGAGAAGCAAAATTGACAGTAGCACCCCAGATGTCGTAAATGAACTTCTTTTTTCCGATGACACCTGCAACAACCGCACCTGAATGCATTCCTATCCGAATGTGGAGGGCAGTACCGTTGTGCACATTAAAGTCTCTGACCAAATTAAGAGACTGAATCAGGAACTCCATCATTTCGGTGCAATTGTCTTCGTACCGCTCGGGAAGGCCTGCCGCTACCATATAGGCATCGCCAATCGTCTTAATCTTTTCTATGCGGTATCCGTCCAACAGATTGTCAAATTCGGTAAAAAGCTCATTCAGTATTGTTACCAGCCGTTCAGCACCGACAATGGAAGACATCTGGGTAAAATTAACGATGTCCATGAATGCAATCGTTACGTCATCATATTTTTCAGTAAAA
>JAFVDR010000242.1 GCA_017476165.1 Treponema sp.
CATGGAAATGTAATATTTTGATGATACATTCTTGCCTTTGCCCTTGTAGGTGGGAACAAGCTGTATGTGGTAAAAGACATCGCTATCGGCAGATGAAGCATCAAAGTCTTGAAAGCGAATGTCATTTGTAACGGAAGTGCCTTCCTTTACATACAGAAGATTTTCAACCTTATAGGGAGTACAGTTATATTTGTTTATGGAAGCCGATGCCTTGAGCTTTAATTCGTCGAACGTCTTTTTTCCAGACAGAGAAGCCGTTGCTTTGCTTGGTTTTGTTATGTACACTTCATGGGGAACATATTCGTTCTTGGCAATATCAACGGTATAGATTTCTGCCCATGCCTGAAATTTCTTATCAATCTTTCCGTACTCGCCAAAAATGTATGTCTTGCCATCACTGGAAAATCCTATATCTAAAAAAGCCGCCGCATCGCCGGCAAAAGAGAACATAAGTGTTGTAAAGGACAATACTATGCAAACTAAAAGTTTTTTCATAATTCCTCCCAAATGAAAAAAACAGTTCCCTTCCTACAGTATCGGAATGTACAAAACAGGCTTTACTAAAATTTACAGTTGGTTTATGCTATAGTTCATGACACTAAAATCACGGAACAGGCTTCTGCTAGCCTTTATCACAGGTTCATCGCTGCTTTTCATATTCAGTTCCCTTCGACTGGGACTTTCAATATACAACAACACCATTACCATTCCAGAAAACCTGATTCGTCCCGTTTCGATTTCACTTCCCGATGCCCACATTTTTTCAAAAAACTTTTATGCAGCAAGCGCATCCATACTGTTTTTCTGTCTTTATGCAATCGTCGTTACCATTTTTCTCTATGTTCACTTTGAAAAGACGCAATCCATCGAAGTCATCGACTGTATGGCATTCGTCATAGGCTGCCTGTTAGAAGACGTGCGAATATTTGTCCCCATTGACGGATTGTGGAGCAAGACTTCCGCAATCCTTGCACTAACGGGCAGAACAGTCATTACAGGCAGGATTGCTGCACCACTTGGACTTCTGTTTTCGGTTGTGTTCAACGAAACGGAACAACGGCAGTACGTAGAGCGAAATTTCGTCATTCTGTTCATCATTGCCATTACACTCGGACAAATCTACCCCATTTCAACCGTAAAGCTGCTATCGACATTTACCGTACAAATGGGAGAGCGGCTTCTGTTCAATGCATTCCAATGCACGCTCATGATTTCGACCATAATCATTATATTTTACGAAGGCATGACAAATCATGCAGAAAAGCTTTCACGGCAGATTATGGGGTGCACAATGCTTATGGCTGGATACAAGATTCTGTACAATTCAGACTGCTACATGATGTTTTCAATAGGAGTAGTACTCATAACGGCAGGTTCAGTCACTTATTTAAAATATTTGCATTCCCAGTACTTATGGAAGTAAAAACTGTGCGACACCACCAAGTGCAATGGGAATGATGATATTGTCCAAATCTTTTATGGGCATCAATTCTATGAACATGCCCAATGATGCCACTACAAGCGATACATAGGCATTTCTAGATGCAATGAAACAGGACGTAAAAATGGCTGCAAAGCATGTCAAGCTTCCTACAGCGGTTTTTCCTTGTGTCAAGGGAATTTGAACATTGCCGAACAGTTTGCCAGAAAGACTTGCCAGTCCATCACCAAAAGCCAGTGCATAAATGCCTATTGCTGCCGGCAACGGCTGCCACAGCAGTGCACAGATGATGATTCCCACCGAAAGGGTGACTGGTCCCAGAACAAACTTGTTTTCATCGCGTTTGCGTGCGGCAGCTGCCGTTACAGCCGAAACTATAGGAATTGATATCCCTTTCAGCCGAAACAATTCTGCAATCGAATAGGCAGCCACAGCCAGTGCCAAGGCGACAAGAACAGGCCATTTAAAATGATGAAGAAGGTCTTGAGTGAAACATTCTTCCTGTA
>JAFVDR010000243.1 GCA_017476165.1 Treponema sp.
CGTTTCAATTTCGGTTCGCGAGATTCCAAGCATCGGACGAATATACACGCCGCGTCGAGGAGGAATGCCGGAAAGGGACTCCGCACCGCTTCCTTGCAAAAAACGCATGAGGACAGTTTCAATCTGATCATTTTTGTTATGTGCCAAACACAGGAAAGAAAGAGCGCTTTTTTTTACAAAATCAAAAAAAAGAGCATACCGCACCTCACGTGCAGCAGCTTCCATTCCGACATTCTGTTCTTGAGCTTTTTTTACGATGTTTCCCCTTGGAACATCAACACGTTCACAGGCAATGTGCATGTTCCTGCAATAATCCTGCACGAATTGGGCATCAGATTCCGTTTCTTCTTTTCGCCGCAAATTATGATTGACCGTAATGACATGCAACGACACATCGTTGGGAACAACATGCAGTAAAGATGTAAGAAGCGAAATTGAATCGGCTCCACCGCTTACGGCAACACCAATACGCTTGTGCAGAGAAAAATCTACCCCCAGAGCGACAAGCCCCTCTTTTACCTTTTCATCAAAATCTTCAACAAATGCATGCATACAAAGAGTATATCACAATCACTGGACATAAAAAAACCCTGACAGAGCGTCAGGGTTCTTTCATCACAAGTACAAGCTTACTTGCTTCTTGGAGGTGCAACGGTAACAACAACAGAAGAAGGATCTGTAATGAATGTGATTTTATCACTCAATCCAATGTCTTTTACTGTGTATCTAGTACCAATTTCAACCTTAGAAATATCGGCAACAACAGATGTTGGCAAATCTGCTGGGAGAGCCTTGATTACAATCTCAGGAATATGCTTTACAAGGAATCCTCCCTTCAAAACACCAGCTGGAGTTCCTGAATAATGAATCTTCATCTTTGCTGTAATTGGTTTGTTTCCAGATACAATATGGAAATCTGCATGAAGGTTCTTGTCAGAGATGATATCATACTCTGTGTCTTTTATATAAGCCTTATTTTCCTGACCATCAATATTCAAAGTAATCAGGGTGGTAGCAGTTACAGAACGCCATACCTTTGAAAATTCTGCTGCATCAACATCTAGCATTACAGATTCGCCCTTTTCATTATATGCAATAGCAGGAATGCGACCAGTTGCACGAAGTTTCTTTGCAGCTGATTTTCCCGTTTCTTTGCGAACCTTTGCATTAATAACATACTGTCCCATAGTAAAACTCCTATCAAAAATACAATCTTTCAATCAAAAGCTGGGACGGCTGGATTCGAACCAGCGGAATGATGGCACCAAAAGCCATTGTCTTACCACTTGACGACGTCCCAAAAAATATCAATCTTCCCCGATGGCAGAAACTGACTCGGGCTCGATATGACCTGCAGCATACTCACTCAGGATTGTATCCTGCAGTTCCTTACGAAAATCAACGCTTATAGGATGTGCTACATCTTTATACGAACCATTTGCAGTTTTTCTGCTTGGCATCGCAATAAACAAGCCTGACTTTCCCTCAATGATTTTTACATTATGAACAACAAAGCTGCCATCAAACGTTACAGTAACATAAGCTTTAAGCTTAGTATCACCCTCTACCTTCCTGATTCTTACTTCAGAAACCTGCATAACTCTACACCTCCAATTCTGTTACACAAACTTTTTAAGCCAGTGCAATCCGCCAGTTTTTAGAAAGAACTTCAAAAGAACTTCTTGCAAGAGAAGAAACCTCTTCACCTTCCTTCTTGGCAAAAATGCCAAAAACAGTCGAACCAGACCCAGACATATCGGCAAAGTCTGCTCCGCAGTCTTTCAAAGCTGCAATTGCACTTACGATCTCTTTAAACCGCTCAGATACAGGAGTTGTAAAATCATTAGAAAACTGCCATTCCTTAATCGGCTTGTAGAATTCCTTTTTCATGTCAAGGGAAGAAGCTTTTTTTCCATTATAGGAATCCACCCATGAATATGCATTCTTCGTGGAAACGCTTACCTTTGGAAAAACAAGAACAATGGAATAGTCATTCCGAGGTTCTACAGGAGTTACCAATTCTCCTCTTCC
>JAFVDR010000244.1 GCA_017476165.1 Treponema sp.
CTGCTGTTGCTGCCATTAGGGAGTCGGTGGATGCTGCAGAACAGCTGGCAGGTGCAGAGGTTGAAGCTGTATACACAGCCATAGGCGGCTCTCTTGTTGAAGGTCAGAATTCAGAAGGTGACGTTGTGGTTGATACAACACCCCAGTTGCGTTCTCTTGAAATTAATGAAGAAACAGAACGACGTGCACAGGAGTCTTCCCGTGCAATAGAACTGCCGCTCGAAAAAATGGCCCTTCATGCGGTTGTTCAGGAATATAAGGTTGACGACTTGCCGGGATGCAAGAATCCTATCGGCATGGTCGGAAAAAGGCTGAAAGTCAAGGTTCACATTATTTCTGCATCTGAAACCGCCTGTGCCAATTTGGGAAACTGCATTACGAGGGCAGGCTATGACTTGCTGGGAATATCATCAAAAACCTTGGTTTCGGCAATGTCAACAATTCATGAAGATGAACAGGAACTGGGATCTATCCTTATAGATTTGGGTGCAGGATCTACAGATGTCATCGTGGTGAATAAGGGAGCTCCTGTCTTTATGGCCTCTATTCCTGTGGGCGGAAACCTTGTAACGAATGACATTGCATTGGTAAAGAATCTGCCTGTTGAAGAAGCTGAAAAAATAAAGGTTCAGCACGGATGCTGTTGGATTCAGGGAAATGAACTGGAGCAAGAGGTCATTATTCCCGGCATCGGCGGACGTGGTCCTGAACAGACAACGCAGTACGAACTGTGTCAGATTATTCAGCCGAGGGTGGATGAGATTTTTTCGATGGTGAAAAAAGAAGTCGTTCGGCATGCTAATGTAACCAAGCTGAATGGCAGCATCGTTCTTACAGGTGGAGGTGCATTGATGCCGGGCATCGTGCAGCTTGCCCAAAGCGTATGGGGTACGTCATCAGTACGTATTGGAACGGCTTCCGATTTAGGAAACCTTGACCAAGACTATAGGAATGCTGATTTTGCAACGGCTGTTGGTCTTGTTCTGTTCAACAAAAATGCTGATCAGCTGGCTACGAAGCAGAAGCGCAAGTCAAAGCATCCCGATGAACAGAATGATTCTGAAGGGGTTGGAAAAAAATTGTATAGGCTATTTAAAAACTTCTTTTAATATATTAGAATAAAAATGGAAGCTTCATTTTGAATGGGGAATATAATCAAATAGTAGGTTATATCAAAATGTGAGTGTATGGGTTGGGAGGAAGACATGATAGAACTGTCTGTAGTAAATGATGTTAATTCTGATGTATCGGCTGTGAGTCCGACAGTAATTAAAATCATCGGATGCGGTGGCGGAGGATCCAATGCCGTAAACCGAATGATTGATGCTGGTGTAAAAGATGTTGAATTTGTTGTAGTCAATACGGATTTGCAGGCATTGAGGGTTTCTAAAGCTCAACGTAAAATTGCAATTGGCCAGAAACTTACAGGCGGACTCGGAGCTGGAGGAAATCCTGCTGTCGGTGAAAATGCAGCTAAAGAAGATGTAGACAGCATCAAGAATATAGTTCAGGGTTCTGACATGGTCATCATTACTGCTGGAATGGGTGGTGGAACGGGAACAGGTTCTGCTCCCGTTGTTGCCAATGTTGCACGGGAAAGCGGGGCTCTGACTATTGCTGTCGTTACGACTCCGTTTGATTTCGAAGGTCCCGTGAGAATGAAGAATGCTCAGGATGGCATTAAAAAGCTCCGTGAAAATGTTGACAGCCTTATAATCATTCCGAATTCCCAGATAATGAAGATTGTTGAAAAGAAACTTAACTTTAAGCAGGCATTCAGGCTTGCAGACGATGTTTTGTGCCAGGGTGTCCAGGGGATTTCTGAAGTCATTACTGTTCCAGGCGACATAAACCTTGATTTTGCAGATGTTAAGTCCGTCATGAAAAATCAAGGAAATGCAATTTTGGGTGTTGGTTTTGGCGAAGGCGAAAACCGGGCTGTCGATGCTGCTCAGGCAGCTATTTCCAATCCTATGCTTGAAGACTGTCAGATTGATGGTGCTTCCAAGATTCTCATCAATATTACTGGCGATGATACGCTTGCCATGACTGAAGTTGAGGAGATAACCAATAACATCAAGGCTTCTGCCTCTCCGAATGTTGAAATATTCCTTGGACTTTCTACAAATGCAGAAATGAATGGCAAAGTTTCCGTCACGGTTATTGCTACGGGCTTTAAGGCTGAAGATGATAGTTCATCGTATGAAGAGGTTGCTTCAAAGCCCGTCAACGAGAATGTCCTTAATTATGGTGATGTTGAAAATGTCATTCACGGTAAACCGGTGCATGAGTCTCGGACGGCTTCAATCGTAGACCAGCCTGCTCCAAAGGTAAGTCCCGTGACGATTGATAAGAAAACAATTGACAAAATAAATAATGTTTCTGAACCTCAGGAATCCATGAAGGATTCTTTGGCAAAGGCATTGTCAAAAGCTTCTGTGACACCTTCAAGTCGTGGATTGACGCCTCCTCCTGGATATTCAAGAAACGGTGCTGATTTGAATCAGCCTGCTATCTGGCGGAAAAGCTTGGACGGTCTTTCCAGAAGCATCATTTTATCTGATGACAAACAATGATTTGATTGTTCAGGAATTCCTTGATGATTTTGTTTTTGTAGAAGGCCGCTCTAAGCTTTCTGCAGAAACATATCGCTTTTGCATAGAGGAATTCCTAGGCTGGGTACAGCAGAATTCTCTGGAGCTGTCAACCATAACGGAAAAAGATTTATTTTTCTATGTCCGATGGAGGCATACGCAGGGCATACAGGATGCATCGATAGCAAAAGATGTTTCTGCCCTTCGTGCTTTTGGGACTTTTTTAAAGCATAAGGGAGTGTGGCAAAAAAATATATGTCTGGAACTTGAGCATCCATCTCTTTCCAGAAATTTGCCGAGGGTTTTAAGTGTCGAGCAGGTTGACAGCCTGTTGAATTCCATTGATACAAGCAAACCTTTGGGAGTTCGCGACAGGGCTTTGTATGAACTGATATATAGTTGTGGATTGCGTATTAGTGAAGCCTGTTCTCTCCTTATGGGAAACGTTCATTTTGACGAAAAAATAATAATAGTGCATGGGAAAGGGGATAAGGAGCGCATTGTTCCCTTTGGAACTGTGGCCCGAGACTGGCTGTTCTCTTGGATTCATAATGAGCGCAGCAAGTTTGTAAAGTCAAATTCTGTAAACGAAGTGTTTGTCAACAGGAATGGAAAGCCCCTTTCCAGAAAAGGTGTCTGGAAAAACTTTCAGGCACTCGAGGTTAAGTCTGGAGTACAGGCAAAAGTTCATACCCTAAGGCATTCCTTTGCAACCCATCTTCTTGCCGGTGGTGCTGACTTGCGGTCTGTGCAGGAGCTTTTGGGACATGCAGACCTTTCAACTACGCAGATTTATACGCACATAGATAATGAACAGCTGAGGGAATATCACAGCGGATATTTTCCAGGGCATAAAAATAAAGATGCTGAAGAGGAATGATTATGAAGAATAGAGTTGTTTTTGCTGCAGGACATGGTGCATTGCTGGCTATGCTTTTCATGTTGATTTTTTCCGTAGTTTCGTGCGGTCCGTCCTATAATTCAATCAAGCGCATGCAGAAAATGGAAACGGGCGTTTCAGATCCGACTACAAAAGAGGAATTGAAAGAAGCCATAAAAAAATATGATGCCCGTGCCATGGATTTGGTGACAACGCAAGCACAGGAAGGAATGTGGTACAAAATATTGGGAACGCGCTATCTTGATGAAAAAATGTATAAGGAAGCGTTTGATGCCTTTAAACAGGCTATTCTGTTCTTTCCTACAAACCAGAATTTGTATTATTATCTTGGGATTTGTGCAGGTTACCTTGCAAACACTGCACTCGATTATAATGCAACGGGAGGACTGGATGCTGCTACACAGAAAATGAATTATCTTAAGCTTTCTGAGTCTGCCTATTTGACCTCCCTTGAAATTGATTCAAAATACTACCGTTCAATGTATGCCCTTGGTGTTCTATATGTGTTTGAGCTGAAAGAACCTGAAAAAGCAATTCCCCATCTGGAGCGTTTTCTTGAAGTTCAGAAGCGTGATACTGACGGAATGTTTGTTCTTGCCAATGCCTATTACATGACAAGCGAATTTGACAAGGCAATTGCATTGTATGACCAGATAATAAAAATCAATCCGAATGAACAGAAAACTGCCGATGCACAGCGGAATAAAAAGACTGTACTTGACGCACAGCATGGTTATAATTAATCTGTATTCGTGGATTTGGTAGATATTGCGCTTTCCTCACTTTCTTTTCTGACTTTAAAAGAGAAAATTCTTTTAAAAAAGAATATTGACAGTCTGGATAGTCTTGCTGTACTTTCTATAAAAGATATTTCTTCTATAATAGGGCGCGTCATTAACCGTTCGGTGTGGAATGGAAGGGAAACTTCCATTGCAGCCCGAAAGGGTGCTTCTATTATGGAATCACAGCATATTCATGCTGTGTATTACAAAGATTGCAATTATCCTGCACTGCTGAGGGAAATTATAAATCCTCCATACATGTTGTTTTATAGAGGAAACATTATTTCTTTGCAAAAAGAGTGTGTCTCAGTAGTCGGAACGAGGAATGTTTGTAAGGAAACTGCTCAAAGTTCTTTTGAATTTGCACGGGATGCAGCCTGTGACGGCGTGACTGTTGTCAGTGGAAATGCCATTGGCATTGATTGTTTTGCCCACAAGGGGGCTCTTTCTTCTGGAATGTCCTCTAGCACGGTTGCCATTCTTCCGTGTGGAATTGATACTATTGTGCCTCACGGACACAAAGTTCTTGTTCAAAAGATTCTGGAAAGCGATGGTCTTGTTGCAAGTGAATATATTCCCGGATGTCCTGCGGTAGCATGGCGTTTCGTTCAGAGGAACAGGCTCATTGCGGCCCTGTCTCTGGCTACTGTCGTGATGCAAGCTCCTCCAGGAAGCGGAGCATTGATTACGGCTTCATTTGCATTGGACTATAACAGGGATGTGGTGTTTCACAAGAGTGGATTCTGTTCTGAAGCATTGAAAATCTCTGATAATACAGAAAAAAGGCTGCGTGCTGATAAAAAGAATGAAAAGAAACTGGCTCGGTCTTCACACTATTACATAGAAGCGGGCGCTCCTGTTATCAGCAGTTATGCCGAATATAAAACTGTGAAGCATGCTGCTCCCGGAACTCTTGGTATGGATTTTCCCGGGCAACTGAGTTTTGCAGGCTTGTAAAAATTGAGAATCGAAGGATGATGTATGGCGGGAACTAAAAAAAAGAAGACTCTTGTTATTGTTGAGTCTCCTGCAAAGGCTAAGACTATTGAACACTATCTGGGGGCAGGATACACGGTAAAAGCTTCTATGGGGCATTTGATAGATTTGCCGAAAAGCCGTATTGCTATAGACATTTCACATAATTTCGAACCTGAATACATAACGGTAAGGGGTAGGGCGAAACTCCTTAAAGAACTCCAGAAAGATGCAAAGAATTCGGATGTTGTCCTTCTTGCATCTGATAACGATAGGGAAGGAGAGGCAATTTCATGGCACTTGAACAATGTCCTGAAAGATAAAACGTCTGCTGCCATTCACCGCATCACGTTCAACGAAATTACTCCTGTTGCCATCAAGGAAGCTATAAAGCATCCCCGTACCATTGATGAGTCAAAGGTTGATGCCCAAAAGGCCCGTCGAATTCTTGACCGCCTTGTGGGGTACAATCTGAGTCCTCTGCTTTGGAAAAAAGTAAAAAACGGTTTAAGCGCAGGACGCGTGCAGTCTGTTGCCCTCCGTCTCATTTGCGAACGTGAGCAGGAAGTCGAAGATTTCATTCCTGAAGAATACTGGACGCTTGATGCTGACTTTGTCAAAGGCAAGAATAAATTTACAGCACAGCTGGTTCAGTACAAAGGCGAAAAACCCGAACTTAAGAATGAAAAGGCTGTTAATGACATCATAAAGGAAATCGGGGACAATGAGTGCATCATTGCAGACATCAAGGAATCTGAAAAGATTCTTCGTCCTAAAGCTCCTTTTACTACTTCTAAGCTGCAGCAGGCGGCGGCAAACAGGCTTGGGTATACGTCTAAAAAGACGATGCAGATTGCACAGCAGCTGTATGAAGGTGTTCAGATTGGTTCTACGCGCGTTGGTTTGATAACGTATATGCGTACTGACTCCGTGAGAATCTCGCAGAGTGCCATTGATGATGTACGGGCTTGGATTTGCAAAAATTTTCCAGATGATTTGCCTGACGAAAAGATTGAATATTCTGTTGGAAAGGGTGCTCAGGATGCCCATGAAGGCATTCGTCCTACGTACACGAAATATACGCCGGATGTCGTTAAGGAGTATCTGACCCGTGATCAGCTTCGGCTGTATTCCATCATTTGGGAACGCTTTGTTTCGAGCCAAATGAAAAATGCTGTATCAAAGACAATCAGTGCTGATATACGGGCTGGCGATGCCTTGTTCCGTGCCAGTGCAAGCAAGTTGTCCTACAAGGGATTCTATAGCGTCATAAAGACGCTTTCTTCTAAGGAAGAAGTAAAAGGAAGCCTTCCGTCGTCTCTGAAAGTGGGCGAGTCCCTTGCTAGTGGAAAATTCTACCCAGAGCAGCATTTTACGCAGGGACCTTCCAGATATACTGATGCTTCCATAGTAAAGACATTGGAAGAAAAAGGCATTGGAAGACCGTCTACCTATGCACCTATCATATCTGTTCTTTTAGATCGTTATTATGTTACTAGAAGCAATAAGCAGCTTGTGCCTACTCAGTTGGGAAAAATCATCTGCAAGATTTTGGTAGAATCGTTTCCAGCCGTTATAAATGAAAAGTTTACTTCTGATGTTGAAAACGACTTGGATAAGATAGAACGAAACGAGCTTGTCTGGAATTCGATGATAACAGACTTTTACGAGCCATTTAAGCTACAGGTTGACAAGGTAAATGATACGCAGGAAAGCCTGAAAGGGTCTCTTGATGAAAAAACTGATCAGGTTTGTGAAAAATGCGGAAAGCCTATGCTGAAAAAACTTGGCAGGTTTGGCTATTTTCTTGCCTGTTCTGGATTTCCTGAATGCCACAACACGAAGAGCATTCCTCTTGCAAAATGTCCAAGAAAAGACTGTAATGGCGATATAGTTGCACGCAAGACCAAGGGCAAGGGCAAGGAATTCTATGGATGTACTAATTATCCAAAGTGTGACTTTATTACTCACTTTAAGCCCATTAACTCGGTGTGTCCAAAGTGCGGCTGGTTTCTTGTTGAAAAATACGATAAAAAGAACGGATTCTATAAGAGCTGCATAAATCCTGATTGTGATTATTTGCATTCACCGGAAGAAGAAAAAGAAAGTCCCGTGCTTTCAGGTGAATAAACCGTGGGTGAAGCTGTACTGGGCGATTGCATCGATGAATATCTGGAATATCTTCGGTGCATAAAAGGGCGTTCTCCTCATACTGTGACCGGTTATGGTGAAGATTTAAAGCATCTTATGGAGCAATTGGGCAAAGATGTATCCATTTGTTCTGTTACCGAGCTTCAGCTTAGAAATTGCATTGGTTCTTTGAGCAGACAGAACTACTCTACGGCATCAGTAAACCGTTTTATTTCTTCGATACGGGGATTATTTGCTTATTGCAAAAAAAATCATTATATTCTAAAGAATGTTGCAATCGAATTAAAGACGTTGAAACGGACAAAGCTCCTTCCGCGCTATATGACGCAGGGCGAAATTGACAATCTGTGTGAAGAACCTGATGAACATGATTTGCTGTGGGCGGTTCGTGACAAGGCTATTTTTGAAATGCTGTATTCTTCTGGCTGTCGTGTTTCTGAGCTTGCATCCTTAAAGTTTCAGGATTTTACAAAGGATTTCAGGAGTGCGGTTGTAAAGGGCAAAGGAAACAAGGAACGATATGTGTTCTTTGAAAAAGATGCCGTAACAGCATTGAAAGCATATCTTGCAGATCGGGATGTAAGATATCCTGAAAAAAGCAGGAATGGGGCTGAGTATGTTGAATATATTTTCATAAACCAGCATGGAACTCCCCTTAGAGAAGGTGGCATACGGTTTATAGTGGGAAAATACAGTGGCATGGAAGGCGTGAACAATCCTGTGACACCCCATTCTTTCCGCCATACGTTTGCGACAGGAATGCTTTTGAACGGTGCCGATGTCCGCATGGTGCAAGAAATGCTTGGCCATGCAAGCATCAATGCAACACAACGTTATACTCATGTAACAAAAGAACATTTGAAAGATATTTACAATCAGGCTTTTCCGCACAGTGGAAAAAATGATTGATGGAAAGCCGAAGGAGTTTGTATGGCTGATGATGAACGTGTAAAGATTAGAAGTACTACTGTTATTGCCGTAAAAAGGGATGGTCGAGTTGCCATGGCTGGAGACGGTCAGGTTACGGCGGGAAATACGGTTGTAAAGGGAAATGCCCGTAAAGTTCGCAAGATTTATGACGGAAAGGTGATAACTGGTTTTGCAGGTTCAGTGGCAGATGCCTTTACGCTGTTTGACAGATTTGAAGACAAACTGAAGGAATACAACGGCGATTTGATACGTTCCGCAGTGGAGCTTGCAAAACTGTGGCGTACTGAGCGCTCAATGAGCAAACTGGAAGCTATGCTGCTCGTTGCAGACAAAAACAAGATTCTGTTGATTTCCGGCGATGGAAATGTCATAGAGCCTGAAAATGACATCATTGCCATTGGTTCAGGCGGAAACTATGCATACGCTGCAGCAATGGCATATCTTGAAAGCAGTAATCTTTCTGCAAGGGAAATTGCAGAACATTCTTTAAGCATCGCCGGAAAAATTTGTATTTATACAAATGACCATATAACCGTAGAAGAATTGTAATACAAGGAGCAGATTGTGGAAAACGTTACTGAAAAAGACGGAATGCCAGATGGACTTACGCCGTCAGAAATTGTAGAACGGTTGGACAATTACATTATTGGGCAAAATAAAGCAAAGCGCTTTGTTGCCGTTGCATTGCGGAACAGGCAGAGACGCATCAAGCTGCCTGAAGAAATCAGGGATGAAGTTGCTCCTAAAAACATTCTGATGATTGGACCGACTGGTGTCGGAAAAACCGAAATTGCCAGACGGCTAGCCAAGTTGTGTGGTGCACCATTTCTTAAGGTTGAGGCAACAAAATATACGGAAGTTGGTTATGTTGGCCGCGATGTTGAAAGCATGGTCCGTGACTTGATGGCTGTAGGCTACAATATGGTCAAGTCAGAAATGCAGGAAACGCTTAAGACAAAGGCCGAACCCATGGTCGAAGAGCAGCTGCTTGATTTATTGCTCCCGGGAAGCGGTGCCAAGAAACCGAAAGATACGACTGTTGCAAAAAAGCCAAATGTTCATGTACTTGGCAATATTTTTGGCAATGACAGTCCTGTACAGGGCAGCTTGATTCAGATTGACATGCCGAAAAAGAGTTCTGACGCTCTCAATGGACAGGAAACTGTTCAAGAACAGCCTGTTCATGAGGAAAAACAGGAAACGACGGAAATGTCTGAAACTCGTGAAAAATTCAGGCAGATGCTTCGGGATGGCAAGCTTGAAGACAGGATGGTTGACATTGTTGTGCATCAGCAGCCTCATTTCGGTGGATTTGAAATGATGGGGAGCGGTTCTCCCGAAGATTTGGAAGCCAGCATTACGGGCTTGCAGGAAATGCTTTCTGGTGGTCGAAACAGACATCGGACTATGACTGTACGTGAGGCCCGCCAAATTTTGCTTGCTGAAAATC
>JAFVDR010000245.1 GCA_017476165.1 Treponema sp.
AAAGTGTATACTGTTTCGCGGCAAGAAGATACTGCTGGCTGCAAGGGAGACGGCATCATAACTGCGAATGCCGAGCTTGTACCTGTGGTTACTGCAGCGGATTGCATGCCTATTTTCATGTATGATGTCAAGACAGGAGTGTTTGGTACCTTGCATTCTGGATGGAAAGGAACTGGCATCGTAAAGGAAGCTCTGCTTCAGGCACATAAAGATTTTGGTTCAGACGTACGCGATTTTTGCATTGTAATGGCTCCCCATATCCATGAGTGCTGCTACATGGTTGATAATGCACGGGCTGATTATTTTAAAACAACATTTACACCTTCGTGCATTCGGGCTGTACAAGGCAATGTTTTAGGATCTCGCGAGTCGTCAGAATATGCCCTTTCGCTTGCAGATGCGAATGTCCATGTTTTGAAAGAGCTTGGAATTCCCGAAGATAATGTCTATATATGTAGTGAGTGCACCTGTTGCAATGAAAAATTTGGATCATTCAGGCGTGAAGCTGTTTCTGGCGGTGGTCTGTTTACTGTTCAGGCGGCCTGGATAAAATGGTAAAAAAGTATCTTTTTTTGTGTTAAAGTTGTTCTGATTAAAAAATAAATCAAATAAAAATTGCATTATTGTTCTTTCTATGATAAAACAGGATGAATGGAGATAATAATGCTGCAATTGCATGCATCTGTTCATAGGTTTTCTATTGCATAAATATAAGCAAGATTGTATATTATATGCATAAAATTTCATTTTTATAGAGGACTTTTATGAAAGATAAGGTTATTCTTGCTTATTCAGGTGGTTTGGATACAACAGTCATTATTCCTTGGCTTAAAGAGAATTATGATTATGACGTAATTGCTGTTTGCATTGACGTTGGTCAGGGCGATAATTGGCCTGTAATCAAAGAACGTGCGCTTAAGACTGGAGCTGCTGCATGTTATGTTGTAGACGCTCGCGAGGAATATTGCAAGGAATATGTATGGCCTGCCGTAAAGGGTAACTGTGTCTATGAAGATGAGTATCTTTTGGGTACATCTACGGCTCGTCCTCTTATTGGAAAGATTCTTGTCGAATATGCCCGTCAGGAAAAAGCAGTTGCAATCTGCCACGGTGCAACGGGAAAAGGCAATGATCAGGTGCGCTTTGAAATGGCAATGAAGGCTTTTGCCCCTGATCTGAAGGTGATTGCGGCATGGCGTGATCCAAAATGGACATTGCAGAGTCGTGAAGATGAAATGAAATTTCTTGAAGACAGGAACATTCCTGTTCCAATGAAAAAGGCAAATTCATACTCTTGTGATGAAAATATCTGGCACATCAGCCATGAAGGTCTGGAACTGGAAGAAACAGAAAATGAGCCGAAATGGGAAAATATGCTCAAGGAAACAAAGCTTCCAGAAGAAAGCTCTGATGGAGAATATGTAAAGATTGACTTTGTTGCTGGTGAAGCTGTGGCGGTAAACGACAAAAAAATGTCTCCACTTGAAATTATGCAGGAACTTAATGCTATCGGCGGAAGAAACGGAATCGGTGTCATTGACCTTGTAGAAAACCGCGTTGTTGGCATGAAGAGCCGCGGTGTATATGAAACTCCAGGTGGAACAATCCTTATGTATGCTCATGAACAGCTTGACCATCTATGCCTTGATCGCGATACTTATCATTTTAAGCAGCATGTAAGCCTTCGTGAAAGTGAGCTTATTTATGATGGAAAATGGTTTACAAGTCTGATGGAAGGATTGATGGCTTTCCAGGACAAGATTGAAGAAAATGTGACTGGATGGGTAAAGCTCAGATTGTACAAGGGTACTATGAGGGGAGCTGGAAGCTCTTCTCCGTACAGCCTGTACAATGAAAGCATTGCCAGCTTTGCAACTGGTGATTTGTATGATCACAAGGATGCCGATGGTTTCATCACCTTGTTTGGCTTGCCTTCAAAGGTTCGTGCTATGATGGAACAGAAGTCTGGCAAAGGTCAGGCCGTCATTAACAGTGATAAATTAAAGAAGCGCCCAACCGAATAAACGGTAAGGAAACTTTTGAAAGTTTTTTTTCAAAGTTTCCGCACTATTGTTTCCGGTGTTTGGGCAAATATATGTAAGGAGTTATATATGAAAGAAAGAAAAAGCGGTGTGCTATTGCATATTACTTCTTTGCCAGGAACACCGGGAATAGGAACTTTGGGCGGTCAGGCATATCGTTTTGTAGATTGGCTGCATGATGCTGGACAAACATTATGGCAAGTCTTGCCTCTTGGTCCTACTGGTTATGGAGACAGTCCATATGCGAGTTTTTCTACATTCGCAGGAAATCCTCTCCTTATTGACTTGGATGATTTAGTAGAGCGAGGCTGGGCGTCAAAAGAATCTATTGTTTCCCCTGATTACATAACTTGTGGCAATACTGTAGATTTTGGTTCCGTCGTATGGTGGAAAATGCCGCTTCTGTATGGATGTGCGGCTTATTTCTTGAAAAACTGTAGTCAAAAAGACAGGATTGCCTATGAAGCATTTAAAAATGACAATTCATCTTGGTTGAATAATTTTGCAGATTACACGAGCATAAAAAAATTTTATGATGCACAAGCTCAGAAAGAAGGTGTATCTGGTATTGCATCCATGTGGAATCAGTTTTGGCCAAAGGATTTGGCTTCACATGACATGACAGCCGTGTCAAAATGGGATGCTGAGCATACGGAGGATATTGAACAGATAAAGGTTATTCAGTTCTTTTTTAGCACACAGTGGCAGGTTTTAAAAAAATATGCAAATTCTGTCGGAATAAAAATCATTGGAGACATTCCGATTTTTGTAGCTGCCGATTCTGCTGATGTATGGTCGAACAGGCAGTTCTTTCAGTTTGATGACAAGACGCTTTTGCAGAAAACGTGTGCTGGAGTACCTCCTGACTATTTTTCTGCGACTGGACAGTTGTGGGGAAATCCCCTGTATGATTGGGATGCAATAAAAAAAGACGGGTATTCTTGGTGGATTAACCGCATCCAGCACATGCTTTCGTTGGTTGACGTCATACGAATAGATCATTTCAGAGGTTTTGAGGCATATTGGAAGATTCCGTATGGTGCGCCTAATGCCATAAAAGGTGAGTGGGTTAAAGGTCCTGGAAAAGATTTGTTCGATGCAATAAAATCCAAGCTAGGTGATTTGCCGATTATCGCCGAAAATCTTGGTGTCATTACAGATGAAGTTGAACAGATTCGTACGGACTGTGGTTTTCCTGGCATGAAAATATTGCAGTTTGCTTTTAATAATGATGCGTGGTCGGCTGAAAGTTCAGAAAATAAGGATTTGCCTCATAATTATGTCAGTCCTGACAATATAGTGTATACTGGAACGCATGACAATGATACGACTGCGGGATATTTTGCTGCATGTTCAGAAGAATGCCGTCAGAGTGCACGGGATTATTTCGGCCTTGTTGGTGATGGCCATTCCGATTCAGATGTTGAAAATTTGACACGTGCAATGATTCGTGCAGCCTTTGCTTCTACAGCACAAACATGCATCATTCCTTTGCAGGATGTGTATTGCATTGGCACGGAGGGGCGCATGAACATGCCTTCAACAACTGGTACAAACTGGGCATGGCGCATGCCAGATAATCTTCTTGATGATGCCGGTGCACGGTATCTTAAGCATTTTTCCGTTTTGTACGGAAGAAATGTTCCTGCAAAAAAATAAGGCATCCACTAAATAAGCTTGTACATGGTAAGAAAAGGCTTTTGTAGAAATGAAATGCTTTTCATTCTGCAAAAGCCTTTTTATTTTGATATGCATTACTACTTGACGTGATTTTAAAAACAATTCATAATATAAATCACTTATTTTTAAGGAGTCCTATCGTGCCTTGTGGAAAGAAAAGAAAGCGCGCAAAAATAGCTACACATAAGCGTAAGAAGATGCTTAGACGTAATCGTCATAGAAGCAAGTAATGTGTAACTGTTGTGCACCGAATCAGAGGATGTAAATCCTTAGCGGCCGGGTCTTTCCCGGCTTTTTTAATTTAATCGAAGTATTAAGGAGTTTTCTATGCTTCTGCAAACAATACATTCTCCTGAAGATTTAAAAAAAATACCGGAAAAAAAATTAAAAATCCTTGCACAGGAAATGAGAAACAAGATTATTGAAGTTGTTGGACACAATGGAGGTCATCTTGCCAGTAATCTTGGTGTCATTGAACTTACCATTGCCCTTCACAGAATCTTTAATAGCCCTCAGGATGCCATTATATGGGATGTAAGCCATCAGTCATATCCTCATAAACTGTTGACAGGTCGATATGACATATTTTCAACATTGCGGACAAAGAATGGCATGTCGGGGTTTACGAGAATTTCAGAAAGCCCTCATGATTATTTTGATGCAGGACATGCGTCTTCTTCCATTTCATCTGCATTGGGGCTGCTTGCGTCTTGGAAACTTCAGGGAAGAAACGATAAGGTTGTCGCCGTGATTGGTGATGGTGCCTTGACCGGAGGTATGGCGTATGAAGGATTGAATCATGCTGGACAGCTTGCAGAAAACCTCATTGTCATTGTCAATGACAACCAGATGTCCATAAGCCCCAACACGGGGTCAATATCCCGCTATCTTTCTCATCTTACAATGTCTGTGTATTATCAGACGCTCCGATACAAAATAGACCGCTTTGTCGATAAAATTCCGTATTTCAATAGATTTCTTGGCAAGCTTATTTTCCGTCTGAAACGCGGACTGAAAGGATTGTTGCTCACCAACAATCTGTTTATTGATTTGGGATTTGAATATGTTGGTCCCTTGAATGGACATGACATTGAACAGATGGAACGGACGTTGCAGCGCGTAAAGAAAATGCGAAAACCTGTTGTCATGCATGTCGTTACCAAAAAAGGCAAAGGCTACAGTCCTGCAGAAAATGATCCTGCTTCGTTTCATGGTGTTGGTGCTTTTAACATCATGGACGGCGTAATGGAAAAATTTGATACGCTCAGTTTTACAGAAGCATTCAGCCGCAAGATTGTAGCTCTTGCTGAAAAAGATGATAAGATTGTCTCCATTACGGCAGCAATGTCCAAGGGAACTGGACTCGATGCTTTTTCAAGACATTTCAAGGATCGCTTTTTCGATGTAGGCATTGCCGAAGAGCATGCTGTAACGTTTGCAGGAGGACTTGCTGCGGGAGGTCTTGTACCTGTTGTTGCCATCTATTCAACGTTCATTCAGCGTTCCATTGATCAAATTATAGAAGACATTGCATTGCAGAACAGGCATGTTGTCTTGGTATTTGATCGTTGTGGTGCTGTTCCTTCTGACGGTGAAACGCATCAGGGAATCTTTGACATCAGCCTTTTACGTCCTATTCCCAACATGACGATATTGTCCATTGTGAGCGAAGCTGACTTGGGAATATGCTTGGAGTGGGCTCTGCATGAAGCAAAAGGACCCGTCGCCATTCGATGGCCAAAGCTTACCTGTCCATCTGAGCTGCCAGTTTTCGCAAAAGATATACTTGTGGGGAGAGGATTGCTCTTGCACAGTGATGAATTTGCACCTGCAGTTAGCGCAACGCTTTCATCTGAACTTGAGCGCAGGAAAAAAAAATCCGTAAAAAAACTGTTGTTTGTATGCACGGGAAGCATTTACAGCGAGGTACGTACTGCTGCCAGATCCATTTTACTGAAAGGAATTCCTTCCGACATATTCATAGTGCGTTTCATCAAGCCCTTTGATGAAAGTTATTTTGTTTCCATTGCTCGTCAGTATGATTATGTTGTGTTCGTGGAAGATGGGGTGCGTATTGGCGGTATAAGCGAGTATCTAGACGTTGTCCTGCATAAAAATGCATATACGAGTTTGCTTCAGACAAAAGTATTTGCATTTCCTGATCATTTTACGACAAATGGAAGTCGCGCACAGATTCTAGAAGAAGCAGGACTCGATCCTGAATATATTGCAAATGCTGTACTTTTGGATATAGGAAAAACGGATGTCAGGAAAAACGCTAAAGCTAAGTAAAGCAACTATCTCTACAGAACGTCCCGCTTTTATCATGGGAATTGTAAACGCAACTCCGGACAGTTTTTTTTCTGGTAGCCGAGGCGGAGCAGACAAGGCCTTGCAGTTGATAGAAGAAGGTGCAGATATTATCGATATAGGAGGAGAGTCCACCAGACCTGGAGCAGATTATGTATCGGAACAGGAGCAGATTGAAAGAATCGTTCCTGTCCTTCGTGAAATAAGAAAACATTCATCTGTTCCCGTTTCCATAGATACTCGCAGCAAGTCTGTCATGGAAGCTGCCTATAACGAAGGTGCGGATATTGTCAATGATGTTTCCTCTCTGGAAGACAGTGCCGCTTTGGGGACTTTTGCTGCAGAAAAAAAACTTCCTGTCATTTTGATGCACAAACGGGGCATTCCACAGAATATGCAGCATGACACATCGTATAAGGATGTTTTTGCAGAAGTAAGCAATTATCTTTCAGGACGAATTGCGTATGCTACCAGTTTAGGCATTGCACAAGACAAAATCATCATTGATCCTGGCATTGGATTCGGAAAGAATCTTGAGGCTAATGCGGTGCTGATTTCTCGATGCGGGCAGTTGTGCGGAGGAGCATATCCTGTATTGATGGCATTATCCAGAAAAACATGCATTGGGGAAATGACGGGCGAAGCTGTAGAGGACAGGCTGTATGGAACGCTTGCTGCTGATATTTTTGCGGTTTTAAATGGTGCCTTTATGGTTCGCGTTCATGATGTAAAACCTTGCCGTAATACGCTTGACGTGCTAAAATCATTGATGGAGTAAAAGCGGTGGAACAACTTCAATCTTTTTTGCATATCTATGAAATGTTTTTAAAGCCTGTCATTGAAATAGGAATTTTGGCTTTCCTTTTATATAAAGCATATAAAATAATAATGGGAACAAATTCTGCCCAGATTTTAAAAGCAGGTGTCTTGATTGGAATGTGCTATTTTCTGGTCAAGATATTTAATTTCAAGACTCTGGAATGGCTGTTTGATAAAATGCTGCTGGTATTTGCCGTTGGCTTTGCAATTGTATTCCAACCTGAAGTCCGAAAGATGTTCCTTAAACTGGGGCAGACAAACCTTTTTTCTCCGGGAAAAAAAACAAAACATACCTTTGTTGATGCTGCTTTGATAGCAGCTGATGCACTTTCCAAAAAAAGGCGCGGCATGATTTTGATATTCCAGCGGAAGACAAAGCTTGACAATTTCATGCAAAG
>JAFVDR010000017.1 GCA_017476165.1 Treponema sp.
GTACCTTTATCTATAAACTCTTTTTTAGAACGTTCCAATGCTTCAATTTTATCATTAAGACTTTTTGGAAGTTCATCTACTTCTGCTTCTATTTCATACTTTTTAGCAAGCACATCTTGAAGGTTCTTTAGCTTGTCTAAAACTTCTGTCATTTGCATTTCTGCCATTTGAAGTATCCCCTGTTTTACGTAAAATGCTCTATTATAAAAATATATAGCATTTACAAAATTGTGTCTATATAGTCTTCGAAATCAAGTATCAATATAATCTCTCAATCCAGAAGCCCTCCGTGGATGCCTTAGCCTGCGAAGAGCCTTCGCCTCAATCTGACGAATTCTTTCTCTTGTAACATTGAAATACAATCCAACCTCCTCAAGAGTAAGAGAATACCCATCTTCAAGTCCAAAACGCATTTTTAGGACTTCCTGCTCTCTTGAAGGTAAAGTATTCAGCACAGAACGCAACTGTTCTTGCAGTAACGTGTATGCAGTCTGCGAAGCTGGATTTTCAACTTCCTTGTCCTCGATAAAATCGCCCAAAGAACTGTCTTCTTCTTCTCCAATTGGTGTTTCAAGTGAAATAGGTTCTCTAGCAACATTCTTCACCTGCTTTACCCTGCTAACAGGCCATGACAGCTGCTGTGCAATTTCTTCATCAGTCGGTTCCCGTCCCAGTTTTTGAACTAACTGCCGACTTTCCCTCACAACCTTGTTAATTTGTTCAATCATGTGCACGGGAACACGGATTGTGCGTGCTTGATCAGAAATAGACCGTGTAATTGCCTGTCGAATCCACCATGTAGCGTACGTTGAAAATTTGTAGCCTTTGCGATATTCAAATTTTTCAACGGCCTTTATTAAGCCAATATTACCTTCTTGAATCAAATCAAAGAGCTGAAGACCTCTATTCGTATATTTTTTTGCAATAGAAACAACCAAACGCAGGTTTGCATTTATCAACCTGTTCTTTGCTTGTTCCATCATGAATCTTCCTCGCTGAATTTCCTTAGCCATCTCAAGAATTTCATCAACATTATTCTCAAAATCATATTCAATTCTGCGCAGTTTTCGGTCAATTTTTTGAATTTGAGTATAGATGTCTCTTATTTCATCTGCATTCATTCCAAGATTCTGTTCAAGCTTTTCACTTTCTGAATGCGTTGCAAGTCGCCGTCCAATAGCTCTTAATCCTGCCGTATCAGAAATGCGAAGTTCCTTCATCTTTTTTTCCTGCTTATGATGATAGTCATAAATTTTTGCAGTTGCATCAAGGAATTTAGCACTGAACCTTTCTATTTCCTCTGTTTGAATGTCAAGTTTCTGCAATTCAGGCGAAATTAGATCGTGCAAGTGCTTGAGATTTTCATCTTTGAAAATTTCCATGCTTTGGTCATTTTCATTCAACTGTTTTTTCAAGGAAATGTACTGTTTAATGTGTGGAAGAACTGATTTCAAGATTGAACCATAGCAACTTTTGAGACGACGTTTTTCGGCCATTTCTTCATTGATTTCTTTCCGTGCACGTCCTGGTTCATGAGGGTCAATTCTAGTAAATGCTTTTTGTGCAATACTATGAAATTCAGGTATCATGATACCTGAATTTTTAATGACACTCTTTATGATATTCTGTCCGTCTTCCATTTTTTTCGAAAGCGTAACTTCTTGTTCAGCAGTCAGAAGGTTTTCTTTGCCAATTTCTCTAAGGTACAGCCTTATGGGGTCATCAATGCTGTTGTCACGGTCACCGTTTTCTACAAGCTTATGCTTTCCGTTTTCATCTATCTTCGACTCAACTGAAATGTCATCGGAATCTGCATCGTCTTCATCATCAAGTTCATCATCGGCATCCTCATCATCCATAAGGCTGTCTGTTTCATCCATAACCTGAATGTTATATGTTGACAACAATTGCAGGACATTTTCCATTTTTGGAGAATTGACATATTCAATGGTAAGAATTTCTGTTATTTCTTCCCACGAAACAACTTTTTTATTTTGAGCATATTGCAAAAGCTTTAATACAGCTGGTTCCAACTGTTCTGAATTGTCATCTGCATCAGAAGGTTCTGAAACTTGTTCAGAATTCTCAGGAGAAAGATTCTGTTCTTTTTTCTGCTCAGAAGATTTCTTTGAAACTTTAACTTTTACCGTCTTTCGTTTTGCTTTCTTTTCCGAACCACTATCTTTTTCCATTGCTTCCGTTTCATCAGAGATTTTCTGTTTCATTAAGCCTTAGTCCTTTAACGAGGCAATTTGCCTGTCTACATCCATTTTTTGTGCAAGAAGTTCTTTTAGATACTTCTTGTCTTCATCCAGAGAACTGGTTTCAAACGAGTGTATCAGTTCCTGAGTCTTTGCACGCTTTTTTTCTAGAACATTCCGTTTTAACAACTGTATGCTGTCCTTTGCAGACTGTTCAACATGATTTGAAAATTCATTTATTGAATCATAGATAACCTGCTTCAGTTCCTCGCTTTCGCATCTATTCAGTATGCTGCTTACAGAATAATTATTAGTATCGTAACATTCCTCCATTATTCTAAACAGCATTTTTGCATTATTGTCTTCAAGATCATCAGCAGAAACAGATTCTTTCATCTTTCCAAACAATTCTTTGTTATCAGTGACAACAGTCATTACAGCTCTCAATTCCGCAGATATTTTCAACGCTTGCACTGTTGCTTCTGTTGATTGCACAGCATTATTCCTTGCTTTTTTTGAAAGATCCCTTCTGTTTTCGTAATCTTTTTTTAATGCCTCCATTTCAATGCCATACATCTGCCCTAACTGTTCAAGACATGCATTTTTCTGGATATCCGACTGCAACGCGTCTATATACACAAAAAAAGCAAGAGAAGCTTTTGCCTTGTTCTCAGGTGTTGTTTTTGGGTAGACTTCTAGCAGTTTAGTTAATAAAAAATCATTATCCAAAATAGCAGATTCTATTGCATCTGTCAAGACTTCACTGCCAAATTTCAGCATGATTTCTGCAGGATCTTTGCCACCTTTTAACCGAATTACACGTACTGTTTTTCCTTGCTTTCGACACATAAGGATTGCCCGTTTCGTAGCATTTTGTCCTGCAGAATCACTATCGAAAGACAGATATACCGTTTCAGCAAAAGACTTTACCATTCGAATGTGTTCTTCCGTAAGGGCTGTTCCTAACGGAGCAACAGCATATTCTATGCCACATTGGTGATATGCAATGCAATCCATGTAGCCTTCACAGAAAATCACTCGTTGCTGTTCTCTCATTGCCTTTTTTGCAAAGTTAAAGGCATATAAAGTACTTCCTTTTTTGTATTGAATCAAATCGGTTGAATTCAAATATTCGGGTGACCTAGAAGAATCGCCTCGCAAAAATCGCCCTCCCATAGCCACAACACTTCCATTTTTGTCAAAAATGGGAAACATCAATCGATCTGAAAAAAAAGCTGTATCAGGAAATTTTTTGCTGAACAACCCGGATTCTTTTAAGAAGTCCTCACCAAAATTTTTTTTCAATAAAAAAGAGTGCAACCATTTTCTGTCAGCAGGACTATATCCGATCTTAAATTTTTCGAGTGTTTCAAACGTTATTCCTCTTGACGTAATGTAATCAAGGGCAAATTTACCTATTTCCGTTTCCATAAGAAAGTAATGGAAGGTAGTTGCAACTCTTGTATACAAATTGATGTATTCTTCTTTCTTTTTTACATTCTCATCTTTTTTGTGGTATTCATCGCCAGAATTTACATAATTCAGTTGTACTCCTGCTTTTTTTGCAAGCATTTCCACAGATTCCGCAAAAGAAACTTTTTCCATTTCCTGCACAAACTTGAAAACATTGCCTGCCGCATGGCAGCCAAAGCAGTAAAAAAATTTCCTATCCTGATCTACAGAAAAAGATGGAGTTTTTTCATGATGAAACGGGCAACATCCAAACCATGATGAACCTCTCTGCACTAAAGGAACATACTCTCCTACGATGTGAACGATATCAACTCTAGATTCAACTTCATCAATTGATTCTTTTGAAATAAAACTCATTTTTTTTCAGGATTTTTTTTTGTATACATGTTTTCAGCTTTTATATGCTGATCAAAACTCTTGCTGAATGTATGACGACCTTTTACGGGATCTGTAAGCACGAAATAATAATAGTCTGTTTCGGCAGGCCTTGAAGCAGCTTTTATGGAAACAAGCCCCGGATTAGAAATTGGACCTGGTGGCAATCCTGCCCACTTATATGTGTTGTATGGATTATCAATCTTGAGGTCTTCGTATGTTATACGATCAGGATGAGGCAACCCCTGTATTTCAGTAATTATATATTCAATGGTTGCACAAGAATACAGACCTATATTACTTTTAATTCTGTTCTTAAATACACTTGCAATGAGAGGAGCTTCTTCTGGAACTCGATATTCTCTTTCAATGATTGAAGCAAGAATCAATACGTCGTAAAACTCCTCTGGACTCAAATCTTTTAGTTCCTCAATTTCTGACACTTTGTCAAAAAAATTGTCAAGAAACCTTGCCACAACACTTTCAACGGACATTCCTTCCGTAAAGAAATATGTGTCGGGAAATAAAAAACCTTCTAGATTTTTGCCTTTTGGGATGGAATATTCTTCCTCCTCTGCATATTTTTCTAGCAGTTCAATATCATTGCAGGCCTGTATAAAGCTTAGTGCATCGCACACATGTGCTTTTTCCAGCTCAAAAGCAGTTTTTGTTATTGTCAACCCCTCAGGAACGCTCAGCTTTATGTTGGCCGCAACACCTGTTTGCAAAAGTATGTACAATTCCTTCAGAGACATGGAACTTTTCACGGTGTAAACACCGCTTTTAAGGTTAAAAGGTTTTGTTCTGTCAAAAAAAGAGAAACGAGCTGCATAATAAAAAAATGTCCAAGACTTTATAATACCGTTGTCCTGCAATTCTAATGCAGTTTCTTTTATGGACATTCCCTTTGGTATGTGCAACTCATAGACAGATTCAGACTGTTCGTCAGACGCAGGACTTGTTACATAGAAAAACAAGGCAACAGCCATAACTGTCGTGAGTGCAATTATGGCAATGAACCATGCCAATATTTTTTTTATCATATTAAATCTCTATTTCCTGCCCTTCAATTGCAAGTTCAATTTCAAGATTCTTGTTTGCACTTGATTCTGCATACCACCTCGCCGCATGCAAAATAGAATAAATTTTTTGATCGCTAGAGGTTGGCTCATGATGAAACAAATACAATTTCTTGACTTTGTACAAATTCGCAAAGTCTACGGCCTTAAAAACTATGTTGTGCCCCCAGTTTTTTTTGCGCTCTGCCTCATCATAATTATACTGACTATCCAGAATAAGAATGTCTGCATCGTCAAAGAAATGATTATACTCGATTGATGTATCAAAATCATCAGGTCGAAGTTCAACATCAGTAGCAAAAATGATTTTTTTACCGTTTTCTTCAAAAGAATATGTGTAGGAATTCCCAGGATGTTTCATTTTTATCATGGAAATTTTCACGCCATTCAATAAAAAACTTTGATGATTTTTTAGAAGATGAAAGTGAAAACGATCCTTTATGTTTTCCCATTTGCAATTTGGAGGAAAATACGGACATGAATTTTGAACGCTTAAAATACGTTCAGCATCAGGAAAGGCAGAATACAATTCAATTTTTGCCTTTGGATTAAAAACAGGATTAAAGAAAGGAATTCCCTGAATATGATCCCAATGAAAATGAGACATGAATATTCTATATACTAAATCTTTAGGGTGCTTACCGTGAATTGCATACTCTCGCAATCCTGACCCAGCATCCAAAATAAAAGAATTTCCATTGTCAGTTTCCAATTCCACGCAGGGAGAATTTCCACCCACAGAGCCAAAAAGCCAATCTGGGAGAGTTGCTAAAAAACGAGTTCTAGCATCCTGACTAGCAATATCTCTCGGTGTAATGCGTTCTACTGCTGCAACAATTTTAGCTTGTACTTGCTCAGGGGTTAATGGTGTTGGGATTGAACCTCTTACACCCCAAAAACGAATGACCACATATCCTCCTAAGTTGAGTATACCTCAATTATGGATATTATTCTACTACAAAATATCATTTTTGGCAAAAAAAAAGCACCGACATATATCGGTGCAACTTACTGGGGAGTGAAGGATTCGGACCTACGAAGGACGAGCCAACAGATTTACAGTCTGCCCCCTTTGACCACTCGGGAAACTCCCCATTTCTTTTAGAAAAGAAACTTCTAAAAGAAGAGCCGCCACAGGGACTCGAACCTTGGACCCCGAGATTACAAATCACGTGCTCTACCAACTGAGCTATAGCGGCTTGTGTCATTTACTGACGTTTAAGACTATACATGAATGAAAAAAAAAAGTCAATACATCAATTTCTTTTTTTATACTTTTTTTTCAAAAAAACTTTATTATTAACACAAAACGGAATACGTTTTGTGGTCATCTCATAAAAACGTCTTTTCAGAGTTGTCTCGAAAAACTAGTTCGTCGAAGCTCCTTTATACAATTCTATGTACTGCCCTGCAACCTTTTTCCATGAAAATTCTTTCTTTATATATGATGCGGCAAATGCTTTCATGGTATCAAATGCATCATTGCCGATATTCAAATAAATCGTTATAAGCGAACGCAGTATTCCTGCAAGTATTTTTGGTGTATTGCTATCATAAAGAAATCCCGTTTCCGTATTGACAATTTTTTGAAGTCCTCCTGTTGCATGGGCAACTGGAATTGTTCCAAAAATCTGTGCAATAAAATCTTCTGTTCCGCACGGTTCAAATTCACTTGGCATAACGGCAATATCCGCAGCAGCAATGCATAGTCTGGAAAGAGCCTTGTCGTAACCATTAAAATATATGGCATTGCCCTTGTGTTCCAGAGAAAACTTCACAAGCTTTTCTTCAAGAGTTTGTTCTCCCTGACCAATAAAAATAAATTTAACCGAAAGATTTTCTTTCAACAGAATTTTTGCAGCTTCAAGCAATACGGGAATACCTTTTTGAGTCACAACACGACCATGGTATGTTACAAATACAGTATTTTCATCTTTTACAGCAAGATATCCATGTTTTGTAATGCCCTTTCCTGCCACCTTTACATCATGAGATGCATATTTTTCCAAAAAAAACTGACGACATTTATACTTGCCTAAAAAATCGCTTGCAATAGGATTATAGGCAAACGGTAATGCCGAAACAACAGTATTCAATGGATTGTATCGTTCATAGTCGATTCCATTGGTTATTCCCGTTAAGGGAATGTTTCTGTCTTTAAAAAAGAAACTGAGTCCGCCAGAATCTTGTCTGCCATCAACAATTTCCTTTGCATATTCAGGAGAAACAGTTGTCATGCACGCATAATCTGCACTCAACAGAAAAGGTTCAATGCATCCATGGTTGAGACCTCGTTCAAGTTCTTTTTGTGAAAGCCCCGTCAAAAATACTGCTTCTTCCATGGAACTGTATTCATGATGATATCCGCTTCCAGCATTGTGTATCGTAATGATGCTTTTTGTGGAATCGTAAAAAGACCTATAATAGGAATTGTTTTTTTTATAGTGTTCTAAAAAAATCGGCACCATGGCAGCCGTTGCATCATGGCAGTGTATGACATCAGGCTTCTCAGTATCGGAACACGTGCTGCCATAAGCAACAACAGCCTTTTGAAACAATGTATTCAAAAACTGAACATCTTCATGACCGCATCCATGCCTGTGTCCAGGATTTTCCAGTTCTTCGCTTTTTGTATATGTATACACCCCTTTTTTTTCTGAAAAACGCTTGTGTCCCACGAATACAACATCAACACCGTTCTTTATGCCATGGCTAAAAGAAACGTGTATTTTTTTTTCTTGAACCGTTATTATAACAGGTTGATGCCACAAACAGGTAAAATTCGATATTCCTGATAAATCTGTGCAACCGTACAGAGGTATAAAAAGCGTTACCTTTTGTCCTTGGGCACACAAAGCTTCCGAAATAGAACAGGTCACATTCTTTACACCACCAGCTTCTGCAATTCCTGCATATTCACGAGCAACCATCCAGATGTTCATCAAGAATTACCTCGGGACAAGTCCGGACGCAATACCTCAGCACCATTAAGGTAAACTGATTGAACAGTACTCTCTTCCGGCAAGTAAACGGTTATCATTGTGCGTATGACATTTTTCAGGGAATTCTTCATGATAGGTTCCTGAGAACAGAATAAAGGTATGTGCGACACATCAATGCCGAGCTTTCCTCTCCGCAGAGCTGCAGCAGGATTTAATTCATCTATGTCTGTCGTTACAGTAAACTGAATGGAAACAAAGTCCTTTTCATTGGTCAGATTATTTTCTTTCAAAATTGTTTTAAAAAGCCATTCAACATTCTTTACAATAGAAGCCGCGTTGTTTTCCGTGCATATTGCACCACGAATGCAAAAAATTCTATTCATGCTGTACCTCACTTGTTTCTGATTCAGATGCAACTTCTACCTGTTCCTGCTGCAATTGATCTTGTACAGGAACTTGCTCTTGCTGAATTTGAATGTTCTGCACCATGGGAGCAACAAGCTTTTCCTTTAGGACTTCATGCAAGTCATTTTTATAAGTCTCGTACAGTAGCCGTGCATTTTCATACATTTCAAAATCAGGAATTTTGACGGCTTCAAATTCAACAGAATGAAGGACAATGTCCTCAAAATCTTTGTTTTTTGATGCCAAAAGCTTCAAAGTATCACTGTCCAGTGCTTTTGGATGGGTGATAACCTTATCTTTTGCAGAGTTTAGAATGTATTCTGCAATTTCCTTGGCAAGAATCATGGCTTTGTTTTCAAGGACAATGTTCAAGTCATCCTGTGTCTTTATTTTGTTGTCTGCAACCTGCTGTACTATTTCATTTGGCTGCATGGAAAGTACAATAGCCATCTTGATGTCATAGGAAAAATCTACATTATTGTCCAACATCTTTTCATATATTTCATTCGAAGGCAAGGAACCAGAATATTCTTGGCTACTCTTGTACGGATCCATTGAAAAAATAAGGAGATTGGCATTGGTAGGAAGCAGAGTTTCCCACCTCCATGCAAATTGTCCTGGAAGTACAGGATTTTTTAACACACCACTGGTTTTAGAAACCAATACTCCGCACGTTCCAGGTTTTACCCGGAATTGAATCCATCCAGCAAAAAAAACAATACAAGCAGCAATAATTAATATAAAAAGATTTGCAAAGAATCGTCTCATTCATTATATTGTATAGGGTTTTAACATTTTTTACAACATGAAACATACTATTCATGACAACACTTTTTTCTTTCGTCTCATAAAGCGTTTTACGCTCTTTCTGTTTCTGCAGCTAGCCGTTCTATGCGTCTTGTATGTACGGGGAAGCTTTCAGAATTTTTTAGACAGCACGCAGCGTTTCCTGCTTTTATTCTGTTCCATTGATTCTGCAATGCTGTTCATTTTTTCAATTGCCGGAGCCGTACAAAGCATTGTACTTCTA
>JAFVDR010000246.1 GCA_017476165.1 Treponema sp.
AAATTTCAACACCTTTTTTTTACTTAAATCTTTAAGTTTTTAGAATTTACCTTGTTTTTGCTTTCACACTTGGTGATGAAGAGCCATTATATATGGACGATTACAAACTTCTCCATTATAAAACGCTCCCGGAGCTAACACAACAAAACCAGAATCTTCTGTCTTTATTAGAACATAATAATCTGTCGGGTTAGATACCCATTCACCATTAAAGTCGTCGTACCTCACAGGATTGTTCGAGCAGTAGTTATACAAATGGCAGTTTGTCGTGTTAAACACACCTTTTAAGGATTACTTAATGTTAAGCACAACCTTCGCCTGTCTCCAGGCCCCCACCATGCTTAGAGTACCACATTTTCTCACCTTGTTAAATCATAGCTATATGACATTGTTTGCTAAAATTTCTAAGGGAATGTCCAACAAGTTCGTTTCGTAGCGGTTATTTAGCTTGCCGAAATGACCGCTACGATATATACAGTACTTTCGACAGGCTCAACCACCGCTTAGAAAAATCAGTTATGAATACATTTAAGTCAAATTTACATATCGTCTTGCCGAGCTTGCCGTAGTTGTACTTTTATATAAGATACTGCACTTGCAGGAATCACAATTTCCGCCAGTACTTAATTCCTGTTACAATACATTCTTAACTAGACATCTGCCAACATTGGAAGCATTTCAAGTTCATCTTGCAACCTCTTATCGTTTTTGTCTAGTCTAGTGTACCCGATTCATATAATCCCTCATTTTCAAAACTTCAAAACCCTGTTTGTAGATTAAACTTGATGCCAGAACGCCAGCATTTTTTCGGCAGAAAAAAATTTTTTTCCGCCAGAAAAAAAAATTTATCTGCCAGAAAAAATTTTTTTTCTGCCAGATAAATCTTTCTTGCAAAAACTCCTGCTTTTCGTGATTTTTTTTGTAACTTAATGGCCATTCATTGTTTATTTTTGTGATTATGCAAGAGCAAAATCACTGCAGTTTTACATGTACATGCCAGCACACATGACATATACACGTTTTCTGCATCCTCCTCTCCTTTGACCTCACCTGTACGTTGTGCAGATGAGGTTTTTCTTTAAACTCAGCGAATCTGATTTATTGCACTGACAACTGCATCAATACCGGCACGTCCAATGTTCGTAGACTTGCCTACGCCCCAGTACTGGCTTCCATCCTCGCACGTAATCTGAATGTAGGCAACAGCGGACGTATTGTTTCCTTTACCGATGCTGTGCTCGTGGAATGCAGTAATGGTAAATCGAGGTACATCAATCTTGGAAAGTGCATTGGAGAATGCATCAATAGGTCCATTGCCCTTGTCACCAATAGCACTCTGCTGCCCCTTCCATACAACAACGGCTCGGCACAGAGCATTTTCCTGAGAGTCAGAGTCTTCAGAGCCTTCAAGATGTGTTTCTGCAAGATCTTTGATCGTAAGGTTTCCTTCTTTAGAAAGCCACTGCTTTACAAAGATGTCGTAAATTTCTTCAGCTTTAAGCTCGCGCTGGGCATCATCTGCAGCATGCTTTATTACATCACCAAGAGCTGGGTGCATAGCCTTTGGAAGCGTAAGACCATAGTCCTGTTCCAAGATGAATGCAGCTCCACCTTTTCCAGACTGGCTGTTAATGCGAATAATTCCCTCGTACTGTCGTCCAATGTCATGCGGATCTATAAGCAGGTAAGGAACATCCCACAGAGCATTCTTCGACATATTGGCACGAGCGGCCATGCCCTTTCTGATTGCATCCTGATGGCTTCCGCTGAATGCAGTAAATACGAGTTCTCCAACATAAGGTGTTCTTGGGCCAATCTCCATGCCGGTGTACTTCTTGTACAGCTCTGCAATTTCCATAAGGTTATGCAAGTCAAGCTCAGGGTCAATTCCCTGCGAAAACATGTTCAATGCAACGTTCACAACGTCAAGGTTTCCTGTACGCTCGCCGTTGCCGAACAGACAGCCTTCTACGCGGTCAGCTCCAGCAAGCAATCCCATTTCACAGGATGCAACACCTTCTCCACGGTCATTGTGGCAGTGTGTACTGATAATTACGCTATCCCTGTCTGTAATGTGCTTTGAAAAATATTCTATCTGGTCTGCATATACGTTAGGAGTTGCACACTCAACGGTCGTAGGCAGATTCAGAATGATCTTGTTGTCGGGGGAGCATCCCCATTCCTGCTTTACCGCTTCACAGATTTCAACAGCATAGTCAATTTCTGTCATCGAAAAGCTTTCCGGAGAATATTCAAGCCTTATTCTCTTTCTGTCTTCTTCGGACAGGCAGGACTTTATGCACTTTACGCCGTCAATGGCAAGCTGTTTTATTTCTTCTTTTGTCTTTCCGAACATGTAATTGCGCTGTGCAGGCGATGTGGAATTGTAAATGTGGAAGATTGCCTTCGGAGCACCTTTCAGACATTCAATTGTTTTTTTTACAAGCTTTTCGCGAGCCTGACACAGAACCTGAATGGTTACATCATCGGGAATGCGATTTTCTTCTATGAGCCGGCGAATGAATTCATACTCAGTGTCGCTTGCTGCAGGAAAACCGACCTCCACTTCCTTGAATCCAAGCTTCACAATCAAGTCAAAGAATGCAAGCTTTGTTTCAATTCCCATTGGATCTACCAAAGCCTGATTTCCATCACGCAAATCCACAGAACACCACAAAGGAGCCTTCGTAATCTTGCGGGAAGGCCAGTCTCTTGAAGTCAGAGGAATGTCTGCAATAGGGGCATACTTGCCGTTTGGATTCATACCTGCCATAAAAATCTCCTTTTAAATAAAAAAAGACCTGCTGCCGAAGCAACAGGTCTGTTAATTCCTTAGTATAATTCTAGAACACCCAGCACCTATTTCCGGCTAACGAAAGAGAAAGATAGAGCTAGTAGCTGTAGTGTTACATAATTCATGTTTCTATTTATACAGAATAAAAATGTAAAAGTCAAGTATTTTTCAATGAGTTTAGTGGAGTAATTTTGAAAAACATGGTACAACAATGCCATGGAAACAGTACAGGCAACAGGAAACAGGACTTCAAAAGGAATCCACGGACTCATTACAGATGATCAAGGCAGATGCATACATTACAACAGCGTCCTTGACATAGTGGCAAACCGTTGTTCGGTGTGTAAAAAACTGTACTCCTGCTATAAATGCCACAATGAACTGGAAGACCACCCGTTTGGAGCGGTTTCAGAAACTGAGCCAGACTCTGTAATGTGTGGGGTATGCGGAAGTCTGTATTCGTACAAGGCATACAGCAGCTTGACCTCATGCAGAACATGCGGTTCGTCATTCAACCCAC
>JAFVDR010000247.1 GCA_017476165.1 Treponema sp.
CTGTACTGATGTCTGAGCGTTAGAAGTTGAGTTCTCATTCAGTGAAGATGTGAATGTATCCTCTGTAGCTTCCTTAGCCTGCTCAATATAGCGGTTAACCTGCTTGTTACCAAAGCGAGACATTTCGATAGCCTTGCGGTCTGCCTCCTGCTTTGTTACGATTCCCCAGATGTCCTCTTCGTCAATATCGCGGTCTGCTGAAAGGATTGCGAGGTCATAGATAACCTTTACGTCCTTGAAGTAAGCTACGAAGTCTGATCCAACATCACGAGCATCGCGTGTTACCTGGAAACCAGCAAACTTAATGTATGGAATTCCACGTGGGTAGATTGGAACTACTCTAATTTCACGAGCGCGAACTTCCTTTACATAGTCTGGGTTGTTCCAAATGAGGGTCTTCCAACCGTCAAACAGGAGTGTACCCATGTAGTAGCGGCGCTCTACATTGTCATTGTCCAAGAGCAGTACATACAGCTTGTGTGGGAAGTTGTCGCCCATTGTTGTAACTGCGATTGACTTGATTGTGCCAACGTTTCTGATAAGACCGTATCCATCCTCATAGAGGTACTTACCCTTCTGCTCATCTGTTGGAGCAAGACGGTTACCGTTTGCATCAGCATCTGAAAGTGGCTCATAACCTTCAATTGTGTAAGGTGGAACAATCTTTGCGCTAGCATTGTTTGCCCATGTTGGGAATACAACGAGAACACCAAGAACATCCTTTCCTGCGAAAGGAACATCTGCTGACTGCTTAACGTTTGCAGCTACAGTTCTTGACTCAGTAAGAGCAAATACAGACTGTGCTGAAGAATTCAGCTTTACTTCCCATTCTGGGAGAGAGAGAGAAGTCTTCATAAGAGCTTTCTGCTCAGCTGTAAATGATGAACCAGCAGCTACTGCATAGTTCTGTACAGTTCTGCTGTTTTTTGTTGGATTACCATTTTCATCCTGCACTGTGTCTGCAACGAGCTGTGTGAAATCAATGAGTGTTGATTCCTTAGCAAATGCAAAGCTTCCAGCCAAGAACATGGCAACAGTAATTAAAACAAAGGTCCTCTTCATTCGAAACTCCTTTTATACTTTTGATGTAGCCTTGATACCTTATAGTATCTCTTAAGAATTAATTTTTGTCAACTTAGTTTTACTAAATTTTGCCTTTTTTTGGCTCAATCCAGACAAACCGAATCAGCAAAAAATCATTGCTCAAAGACACTTTTTCCATCAATGGAAACATCAATTTTATTAATAAATGTGAAGTTCTTCACAATATTAACCCTAAAAATATCAATGCTTTCCTTTATTGTCAGACCATCAACACCAGAAAGCAAGGCATCGCTCAGTCCGACATACAGAACTTTATCTTTCAAAAAACAGTAAGACAGTTCCGTATCCCTAGGAAAAACCCGTATGTACCGATTTGTCATCGGACCAAGAATCAGTTCTTCAACAAACTGTTTTTCCACTCCCTGTACAGGTTTATTCGGCAAGAATCTGACTTCCGTACATAAATTTTTGCTGTCATAAGAAGGAAAATAAAATAAAAAACGGCTTTTCTGCGGCTTTGAAAAACAAAAAGACACAGAAACAGCAAAAAAAATGACAAATGCTCCCATGCACAAAAAAGAAAGTATTTTTTCAGATTTAGTCTGCATCATCTTGCTCCCGTGAATCCTCTTGAACGCTCAAAATGCGTTATAAATGATTTCAGACCATTATATATGCCAACAGATATTTTTTGCAAGTAGGCTTCATCATTCAACAGTGCGCCTTCTTTTTTATTTGAAATAAACCCAGTTTCAACAAGAACGCTTGGCATTTTTACGTTCTTTACAACAAACCATTTATCAGCTTTTATGCCTCTCGAAGATGACAATGTGCCAACCTGATCGGACAGGCTTTCCGTGATGAACTTTGCCATGAGGATTGATTCCGTAGTATATTCCTCTTCCATCATGCTATTCAAGATTTCAAGGAGTGTTTTGTCTTCACTTACACTGGAATCAACAACATCTCGCCGGTAATTAGGATCCAGATACCAAACCTCAAAACCTGATGCCGAAGAAACGATGCTTGCATTTGCATGAATTGAAACATACAGGACTGCTTCATTTTCAGCCAGTTTTATCGAATTTGCAATATCAGTCCTTTTTTCAAGCTCCAAAAATACATCCGTTGTTCTTGTCATCAAAATGCGTTTTTCCGGATACTTCTTTTTCAAAAGATCATAAATGCCCAGAGCCACTTTCAAATTGATATCTTTTTCATATATAGTCACTTTCTTGCCGTTAAAATCATGAGTAGCCGTTGCACCGGCATCCTTTCCCCCATGCCCTGCATCAATGAGAATAGCTCCAACTTTATATAGATTTTGCTCTTTATAGTCAGAAACAGAGCCACCTTCCGTTTTTTGGTTAAAAAATGTAACAGTAGATGCAAAAAATCCTTCGGTAGCAACAAGCTCTCCATTCTTAACATACGGAGCTTGCCCCTGCTCTATTGTCATATAGTCCTTTACAATGAAATTTGTACCTGACTGAAAGGAAATTTTATGTCCATCCTTTTCCAAAATACCAGATAGAGACAACGGATCCCAATAGACGGTAATTCCCGCTTCGGCAGCTTTTTGAGACAGATTCACTTCAGAATTTTCAGCTGCCTGCAAGGGAAGTAATGAGAACAGTATAAAAATAAGCGCAAGACCTATTTTACGCATCATCAGTAGTCAATCCGCCTTATTTACATAAAATACCATGCTATATGCCAGTACAATCGCTATAATACAATGCACCTTGTATTCCACCGCGAACAATCCGCTGTAAAAAGACCTTCGTGTCAAGTTCAGAATGTTCAGGACAAAGAGAATCAAACAACCGCATCGTTTTTTCAAAAGTCCTGTAATTGTAATCTTTTAAAGCACAGTCCTTTAAAATATCGGCAAAATGACTCCCTGTTCCTAAAATAAAATTGCTCACATTCACATTTTTACCTATGACAGGATTTCTTTGGGAAAAGGCATCCATGGTCTTACTAAAAGATTCGTCCACACTAAATGCATCAGCAGGAAAACCTTCTTCGCAAACTTTAGAACTACCGTTCAAGAAATCATCAGTAGCACTGACATGAGGTTCAAGCCGCATAACAATGGAAGAAACTGCATGTTCTGCAGCCAGAACAGCAAGATCATAGCTATCTGAAACAGAAATGACATTTCCGCATTTTTCAACATTGTTCCTTGGAAAATCTATTTCAGAACCTTTACAAGAGCGAGGAAGAACATTTTTTACAAATGGCTCATTTTCAGCGGCTGTCAGGCCACAGATATCATAAACCTTACCAGGTATGGAAATCCAAGCACGCTCTGCACTCGTTTTGTTGCAAGCAACTTCGTAGACTTTAAAAGGACAACCTTCAATATCCAATGGAATTCGCCGCTTGACAAGCTCCTCCGGCTCTTTTCCCAATGCAATGAGCATTGCCTGCTTTGTCAAATGCAAAGAAGATGCATACGGATATGTCCATCCAGACATGTATCCACCAGACAGACGGGCTGCAATCTCCCCAATCATAGCACCTTTTTCAGTCAACTTTATGTCAGCCTTTGCCACGCCTGCAGTCAGCCCCAATGCCTTTATGCCGAGCGCAAACGTTTTTATCAAGGCATACTTATCTGCAACAGATACGGTGGTGGACATTGTATGACCCATTTCAACAAAGTAGGGAGGATAGAAAATATGGCGGTCAGCAAAACCTGTTATGGTAAGCGTTCCATCATATACAATTGAATCAATTGAAAATTCGGGACCATCCATATAATCTTCCAGTATTGCAGTACCCGTTCTGGAATATCGTACAGCTTCTTCTACAGAAAACAGGAATTCCTTTTCGTTGCGTATCAGTCGGCAGCCTCTCGCCCCCATATTGTCAACAGGTTTCACGACTTTTGGGTAAGAAAGGCCTGCAAGCACCCCCGGCTTCAAATATGATACGATTTCAGCCCTAGATATCTTTGAAAAATTTGGGGAAGGAACGCCAGCTTTCTTAAAACAACTCCGCATCCTTGTTTTATCACTTGCATTCAGTGCCGCATCTAGCGAATGAGACACAAAACCACATTTTTCTGCAACATACGATACAGAAGCAGAGAAATCAGTTCCTGCCGTAAAAACACCAGCCAATTCATCTTTCATTGACAATGCAAGCTTTAAAAGCCCATCCCAATCTTTTAAATCCACAGGCTCAAACCTATCTGCATAGCTTGCACACAAAGCATTCGGATTGCCATCTACAACAAGTGTTTTATATCCAAGTTCCCTTGCTGCTTCAATAGACGGGCGCTGCATAAGGCCAGCACCAAGAATAAGAACATATTTATCACTCATACTTTTACCTTCCTGCAATAAACTTCAAATGTGTCGCCCAACTTGAATGTACGGCTTGCAAATTTCAATATTCCAAATTCCAGAGATTTTTCTTTCAGATTTTTTTTCTTTGCAGAGGGAAAACGCTCGGGATGAATGCCTGTTGACACAATCTGCACAACTTCAAAGCCATATTTTTTAAGGATGATTCCTGTTTTTGACGGTTCCCACAACGTATAGTGATCGCACGGACTCTGTTCAAAAAATGTCTGCGTATTGTACCGAGCACTTACACCAGAAGCAGATGGAGTACTGAATGCAAAAATGCCGCCTGTCTTTACTATTTTTGATATGGCCGACAGGACAGCATCCACATTCTGAAAATGCTCAATGACAAACCACATGCTTACTGCATCAAACTGCTCCACTCCAAATTCCGTTGATACATCAATGTCAGGAAAGGCAGAACGAACGGCAGGATACTGCAAATTTGTCTTTACGTAGTTGATGGCATCTTCAGAAATATCAGTACCAAAAACCTGCCAGCCAGAATCATTTGCTGCATCAAGGAATGGTCCTAATGCACACCCAATGTCCAAAACAGTGGGCGTTATGGAAGAATGGCGATGATGACGCCTGTAGATTCTGTCTATGTTGCTGATTCTCCTGACACACTGGGCCTTTATAGTTGCAAAGTCATCTTCATAGGTTTTTCCGTACTGCTTTTGATAGTCTTCATAAAAATATGCATGGTTATACACAGTCTGCTCAGAATCAACAGTCCATCCCATATACAGCATGCCGCACCGCCGGCATCTACGGAATGTATGCTCAGCAGTCCTTGCAACAACAGGATTCATCCTTCTGTCAGCCAAAGAATCCTGCTCATTGCAGCAGACAGGACACGGCAAAGCGTGGCCACGGGAAAGAGAACCGACAAAGTCCGTTAAAGAACAAGACGTTTTTCCATGCACATTCATGGAACTATATAGCAATTCTGGCTTTTCCAGCAGCTTTTCGAAGCTTTTTTTTGAAATTTCAGTTTCTCCAATGCATGCAAATCCATATTTCTTTGCAAGCTGTATATGCAGTGCTGTCGTCCCCAAAAGAATAACGGCACACCCAGCCGCGGCCGCTTCAAAGGCTGTCAACCCATAATGGGTCACCACCAAATCATATTCAAAAAGATTTTCCTTCAACTGAGGAATTGAGAGTACTGTAGTAACCCTATCATTTGAAATGGCAACATCCGTAACAGCCGTCACATCGATTCCACATTCTGCAAGAGCAATTGCAGAAGGGGCTGTAAGCCCCGCAGGATCTTCCCCTCCGAGCACGACAACAGCATTCCTTAGAGGTGCGGTCTTGTCGCAAACCGTTTTTTTATTGCTGCCGACTTCAATAAAACCAGGCTCTGACAAATTGACATACCGACCGTCTTCAGCAGAAGGAATGACATCAAGAATGTAATCAAGGCAATCCTTCTGTTCCAGAGAACCTTCATCCAATGCAGCAACAGGACATTTTGCAGAAAGTTCCTGCACAAACGATGACGACGTATTAAAATTGTCCAAGACCGCAAGATTATACTGTTCCGCATGTTCAATGGACGGCACTACCTGAAAATCATACAATCCATTTTCCTTTGCAATGGAAACAAGTTCTTCGCACTGCGACAAAGACGCATCGGCAGGAACAAGAACATCTGCACCCGTTTTTACAGCAATGTCCAAACAGCGTCTCAAATGTCCTGTACCATGCCCCTTTTGGGTGCTGGGAATCAGCAGCATCGGATACTTTACGGAAGAATCCTCAAGAGCTGATACAATCTGTTGCACGGTATACGATTCTTTTACGGCATTTTTGCCTGAAATGCAGCGAACGACAGCCTGTGCCCTACGATAGTCTCCAAGAACATCAATAGTTGTACGAAGCGAAGGATAATGGAACTCTTTCGGAGCCTTTACGAAAAACGAGTGAAAGGAATCTGGATGATTGTACAATGCCGGACCAACGTGTTCGTGGTCATACGCCTCATTGGTCATCTGAGCAGCCTTTAAGAGCGAATGAGCATCAAAAAGTTCTACCCCAGATCCATGAGGAAGCCCAGTCCATGTAATGTAGTCAATCAGACCATTCGAGCTTCTATCTTTATATTCATCAAGAAGCGCCTGTGCAGCCTCGTAAAACAAAAAAGGATTATCAGCGGTAGCCCTGACAACAACATCAGCCTTGGACAGCTCTATTACCTTGCAAAAACGGTCAAGAACATCGTCTCGAGAACCGGCAAAAAACTCGTATCCATATTTTTTTGCAAAGCCTTGCAGTTCAGAAGCACTTTCGGTATCTACTGCCAAGTAATACTTGTCAACCTTGACCTTTTTCATTGATTGCAAGACCCATTCTAGTACACATTTTCCGCCAAGTGGCAACAAGGCTTTGCGAGGCAAACGGGTAGAAGACAGTCGACACTGAATAATAAGGACTGTACGTTTCTTTTTTCTGTCGAACAGATTCATAAATCTCATTTTAATGCTCCCAGTTCATTCCACCGTTCCGTAAGAGTAACGGCATCCATTTTAAAGCGATACATGTTCTCTTTTACCCACAAACGAATTTGGTTGAAAAGTTTGCCCGATTCACTAAATCCCCATGCACTATGAGTCTTAAATGAAAAATAGGAAAAACGCTTTATTTCGCAATGGTCGTTTCTAAACACAGGCAACAGATTCTTCAAATAAAACTGCTGGGAAGAATAATCGGCAGTCTTATCTTCTGCAAAAGTTTCTGAACTGTAGGCAAGTGAAAAGGCAGAAGACAGAATTACCTTTTCGCCCCACAACCAGGCCCTAAAAAACAAGTCAAGCTTCTGCCAGTATTGAGACTCTATGGAAGAATCAAAGCCTCCCAGCTGAAGGAATTTTTTTGTATCGTAGAATCCTGTCACATCCAAAGGATACAATGTTGCAGCCTTATCGACAACACCGAGGGACGACTCGATTTCAAAGGAATTCTTTTTGGCACTGGGAGTAAAGCGTACAGGAAGCACCTGCTGTTCAGGAGACAGCAGACGTGGACACACACAAAAACAGTGGCATTCTATCAGTTTTTTGGCAAGTACCGTTGAAAATTTAAATCCATCTATGCATAAATCTTCATGAATAACAAGGACATAGGGTGTTTTTATTTCTGAAAATCCCAGATTCAGCAGATCGCCTTTCGTGCAGCTTTCCAAAGCACACATAAACTTAACCATTGGAAATTCCTGCGAAAGCTTTTCTGTATTTTTTGCCTTGCCGTAAGACTCAACGCTCACGACCTGTTCAAACCCACAGGCAATGATATTCTTAAATATGCGACTTCGATACTGATTGCTCGCCCTGTTTATGACAAGGCACGACACTGGCATGAGAATTTTTCCCAGTGGCTCATTGCCACCAAGTGCAGTATGGTTTATCTTTTTAAAACTAGAAGTTGAAAGTGTAGTATTCATCGCAGACACCGCATTTTTCATTATAATTGCCATGAATATGCTCATTCACAAGAGAAACAGTCTTTTTCCAGATATTTTCAATACCGTCTGCAAAAACATTACCTATTATAGAATCAAGAACACATTCACGGCACATCGGAACGCACCCATCGGGAAGGATGAACATATCACGCTTTATGTGCCAGCACGGACACCTCTTTACAGGTGACAAGTCAGCAGGTTTTTCATTGCTCAAGGACATGCAGAAATGATCATATTTCTGAATGATGAGATTTCCCTTGGACGGAGATTCCCGGTCATGATAGAAGCGATAGAATGATTCCAGTTCATCCTCATTTGTGTTCATGCGCAAAAACTGGGGATAGACACAGCCGGGAAAGAAGGTTTCCAGCATTTTTACAGCGTCCTGTGCAGCCGTTAAGCCTTC
>JAFVDR010000248.1 GCA_017476165.1 Treponema sp.
ACAAAGCCCAAAAAGTCTGGCGCTATCAATGTTGCTGCCAGTGCATCGTCAGTTGTTGTCAGACCGCATATTTTTACCAGAGGACGTTTGATTCCTCTGCCTGTTCTTTCATGCAGCATGTGGGCATAGTTGAGCCAGAATGCAGAATGTGTTGTTTGGCTTGCCTGTACGAAACTGCTTACGAGGGCGTTTGCTTCAGAAGGATTGCGTGCGGCAGCTTCTCCCAGCAGCATTCCTGTAAAACCGAGGCTTCCTGCAAAATCTGCTGACTGGGGAGTGCGTACGCCACTTTCAAAGATGACTCTTGCATCGTTTCCTAAAATGTCCTGTATGTCCGAAAGAAGCCCTGCCGGTGTCAACAGGTCAATGCTAAAGTCTTTTAAGTCTCTGGCATTGACTCCGCAGACAATATGCTTTGTGCTGACTTTTTCAGCAACGTATGCAAGTTTTTTTATGTCATCTTTCATCCTCAGTTCTATAAATGCTGTCATGCCCCTTTTTTCACATGCTGATGCCATGGAAAGCAATGTCTGCTTGTCGAGGATGCGTGCAATCAACAGTACTGCATCTGCTCCGCATCGATACGCAATGTCTATTTCTTCTGGTGCAATCAGGAAATCTTTTCTGAGAATGGCAACTTTTGCGGCTTCTGGATGCAATGCGGCATAGCTGTCCACAGCGTTGCATGCTGCAATTAAGTCTTGCAGCGTTCCCTTGAAATAATGGGTTTCGGTCAGCACTGATATTGCACGAGCTCCTGCTTCTGCATAGGTTGTGGCCGTGTTCCGTGCATTCAATTCCGGTGCAATGTCGCCTTTGCTTGGCGATGCTCTTTTTATTTCAAGTACGACTCCTTTTTGTGCAATAAAGGGAACTGGTGCTTTTCGTGTGCGCTGTGTCGGAATTTCAAAACCAAGGCTGTAGCCTTTTTCCTGAATGTCTGCTTTTCTTTTTTCTACAATTTCGTCTAAAATGTTCGTTGCCATCTTTCTAAGCATATAACATTTTATGCAAAAGATAAAGGGAACGGCTGATATCCCGAAAAAAATGAAGTTTCAGAGCAGTCCTCATGCTTGATACGAAAAAGCTGTACGGATATACTTATTTTATGGACTATGATAAGCATCCCTTGCGCATTTTCTTTTCCTATGTCGGTGAGAGAGGCATCAAACTGAGTGGAGGTCAAAAACAGCGAGTTTCCATTGCACGTTGCTTCCTTAAAAATCCTCCGATTTTAATTTTGGACGAAGCAACCTCTGCCCTTGATACCGCTACTGAAATCAAAATTCAACATTCATTTGATGAGCTTTCAAAAGGTCGCACGACACTGGTTATTGCGCATCGGCTTTCGACAATAAAAAATGCAGATAAGATTGCTGTTGTCACCGATCATGGAATTGCAGAACTTGGCACGCACGAAGAGTTGATGGCACAACGTGGAGAATACTATACGTTGCGTACTGTGCAAGAGTCATAGAAGAAACTGAATTTACGGGGCATAATGCTGCAAAAGTTTTTTTGCCGTTGCTGGAGACACACTGAGTGAGGGACTTTGTGCTCAATATGCAATCGGAGAAATGCTTGATAGTCAATTGGTGAACGTACCGATAGGCTATCGGTACAGTTACCGACAGTCTATCGGTAGAGTTCCCGACAGCCCATCGGTGGGAGTGCTGATGGCAAAGCATGAAAGTTTGTCGTAGTCAGAGATAGAGGGATTTTGCCATCGATGGTAGGTACAGCCCAAATTATGCCAATTACACAGTTGCAGAAAATACTTACTCAAACTGTCCGAAAGCTTTTATAAAACAACCATCCTGTTATTAAGTACGACATTCATTTCCTGTGCAAGCGGCCCTAAAGGAGAGACGATGGTGTTCTCAAGCTTTCCTGCAGGCAATTATTCTGTAAAGGCATACGGCAAGACCTCAACAGGTGCAGTAGCCGCAAAATGCGACACTCGGACAGCTTTTTTTTACTTTTCAGCTTGCGTAGTGTGCGCTACACTTCTTGGAAAGTTGCCTCTTTAGCAAGTTCTGCAGCCAGCTCCTCGACTTTTTCAAGCGGTAGCTCTACAGCCTTAGCAATCTGCTCGTGAGTGCCAAGCTTCATTGAAAGCATGTTTCTAGCACTCGCGACAGCTTTTTCATTCATGCCTTCTTTTCTCCCTTCTTTTCTTCCTTCTTTTCTCCCTTCTTTCAGACCTTCTTTCAGACCTTCTTCCTTGCCTTCTTCCAGTCCTTTTTCTCTGGCTTCTTCCATGCCCAAAAGCAGCTCGTTTCTGTAGTCAACTTCTGCCCTGTCCATGGAAAGATGATATGCCCAGGCCCTTTCTTCTTCCGTTACAGTTATTTCATTATATGCCTGCTCCGCCATTTCTAGCTCCTTGGTCATGCCGTTCTGCTGTGCAAATCGGGCAAGTTCCGTAGACCCGATACCGTCTGATATAAATTTACACCAGAACACAGCCCTTTTCAAGTCTGCCGGAACTTCATCCAGAGTTTCATATTCTGGGATCCTAAGGTTGTAGAACCTTATCTGCAGCCTGTCCGAAAATAGACTTCCGTTATCTAATCTCATCATGGCTCGGTGATGAAACTTTCCATCATGAAAAGGATCATAGTCTGTAAGGAAAATCTGGTAGACGTTCCTTGCATATTTGTAAAACTCTCCTTCACGTATACTGCCAGAATAGAGCCTGCTTGCATAATAAAGGGAGCGCAGCCGCTGGTCATCCTTCTGTGATGTCAGCTGTAGTTCAATATCTGCACGCTGACTGCCATCGAACACGCAGTTTACATCCATTCTTGGCTTTTTTGTACCGATAAGGTCTGGTAGTAATTCCGCATTTGTAACGGTGGCTTCAGTGACAGTCCTTCCCGTCAGGTCTCCGAGTATGTTACGCAGACATGATTTCGATGCCTTTGTGTCCCTTGCAAGGAACAGTTTGAAGCCAACATCGCACTTTATTGGAATATGCCTGTCCTGAGCCTTCAGCAATACAACTTCGTCCAGAATGTCCTTACTGAACAGTTTTTCTTCGCCGTCTCTTAAAAACGGATATTTCATGATTTTCATCAGAGAACCTCCTGCTATAGTAATTGCACCAGAAGTTACATTTTGGTATGGATTTTTGAAAAATTTTTTGAAAAGAATGCATTGACTGTTATGCTTTTGCAAAAGCTTTCACCTACTAGCACATACGCTGAAAATTCTATATAATCGTAGAAATTAGAATTTTTAGAAAGTCCTGTTAGAGGTTTGTATGAAAGGTATAGAGCTGGAAAAAGCATATAATCCAAAAGATTTTGAAGATAGAATATATAATGCATGGACTGAAAAGGGCGTGTTCAAGCCTGCTTCAGATGAAACATCTCCTATGCACCAGAATTATTTAAAGAATAAAGAACACGGTAGTGTTGGAAAATATGTCGTTGTCATTCCTCCTCCAAATGTAACGGGTGTTTTGCACATGGGGCATGGACTGAACAATACCCTTCAGGATATTGTTGTTCGCTACCACCGCATGATAGGCGATGATACCTTGTGGTTGCCAGGAACAGACCATGCCGGCATTGCCACTCAAAATGTTGTGGAACGTGCCCTTAAAAAAGAAGGTACAAGCCGTCAGGCTCTTGGACGTGAAAAGTTTTTGGAGCGTACATGGGATGTCACTCATGACCATCACAATACCATTGTAAAGCAGCAGCGCAAGCTGGGCAACAGTGTTGACTGGAGCAGGGAACGCTTTACGTTTGATGAGGGCTTTTCAAAGTCTGTGCGCAACGTGTTTGTAACGCTGTATGAGCGAGGACTCATCTATAAAGGCCATTATTTGGTAAACTGGTGTCCGCGCTGCGGAACAGCTCTTGCTGATGACGAAGTAGAACATACCGATACAGATGGTGCAATGTACCATATTTACTATGAGTATGCAGATGGTCCTGCTCCAGACGGATCTACAAGGATAGAAATTGCAACCACACGTCCTGAAACGTTGTTGGGAGACACAGCCGTTGCCGTAAACCCCGAAGATGAGCGCTATAAGGGCATAATAGGCAAAAAGCTAAAGCTTCCTTTGACAGACCGAACCATTCCGCTCATTGCCGATGCGTATGTTGACAAGGAATTTGGAACAGGTATGGTAAAGATTACACCTGCCCATGACCCAAATGACTGGGAAGTTGGCAAGCGTCATAATCTTGAGGCAATCAACCTTCTGAATCCGGACGGAACTCTGAATGACAATTGTCCTGAAAAATACCGCGGCATGAAGTGTGCCGAAGCAAGAAAACTTATAATAGAAGATTTAAAAGAG
>JAFVDR010000018.1 GCA_017476165.1 Treponema sp.
CTAAATATCGTATCTATTACCTCAATTTCAGGATAGATGGCAGCATAACAATACAATTCTGTGTTCTTTTCCTGAAATGTTTCATAATTTTGATTGAATTTACTCTGCCATTCATCATGTGACTTTTCCACATTTGTAAGATGTGATTCCTTACGGGTTACAAGCAAGCCGATTGAACATTCTTGAAGTCTTTCCACAGTATACTGTAAAATTACAATAATCGCTTGCATACTGCACACATCTTCTTTGGAAATACAACATTCCTTTTCAGAAGATTCTTTGCCCTGCTTTCTTTTGCCTGCTGAATTCAGCATTTTTTCAAATTGTTCAGCAACAAGTTCAAATGCATTATCTTGATTAATATCCGGACAATACTGTTTGAATGCTTCATATAACTCAGGAAGTTTCTCATCTCCATAGCACATATCATCAAGATATTCTTCTAAATTTTCACGCTGATAATAAGTTTTAATTTCATCTGCAAAATTTTTAGAAATATTGCGTTCAGGTCTTAGGTAGCTTTTTATTACATCATCAGATATATTATTTAAGATTGATTTAAAATTGTCTTGTGTAACCTCACTTAAAAAAGTCCTAGCAACAAAAACAGAAATTTGTTCACCGCTAACATAGCATAATGCATCAAGAAACTCTCGAAAAGTCATAACCTAAAACCTCCTATACAAAATATTGGTGACATTTTAATTTGTCATTGTCATGTCATCAGCTGTCATTGTCGTTATGCTATACTATGTTCAAAGGCTGGAACAAGTCTTGAAAAAAAATCGGGAAAATATTTTGAATTACGTTTTTTAAAAATACAGCATTCAAAAAATAAGTTAATCCGGCTGATTAAGCTGATTTTTGCAGGGGCTGTCTCTGAAAAAACGTAATTGCAAAAAAATTTCCAAAAATTTTATAAGGAGGAGATTACTATGCGTAATCCATTTACCAGGCTTCCAATGTATGACTTTGACGACTGCTATGTCACTGGAGCGTTCTACACCCCCTTCCAATCCTCTTCCTTTGACAGGCTCTGGACTGGAAACAACAACTGGCTCACACCACGTAATGTAATCTGCAATATCTTTGGCGACCCTGAAAAAACTTTCAAGTCAAGAAAGCTGAGCAAAAGTGGCAACCACTATTACATGAGTGAGCGTGATTCACGAGAAGTCAACATCGGTGAACTGAAAATCAAAGACAAGCTCATCATCAATCCAAAATCAGACGGCACTTTCGATGCCTTCTACTGCACAGCTGAATTCAATGGCAATAAAGACGAGGTACAGATTACAATCCCATATAAGGAATTTGTAAAACGAAACATTCTGCCTTACCTTTCAAGCTTTAATCGTAATCCTGACTGCCCTGACAAATATATCATCATGGCATTTTATCAAGAACTGCTGGAAGGTGACGATGCTAAATTTCTTGAACTGCCGAAGCGTTCGGGCTGGCAGGAAGGCAATGAAAAAATAATCTTTGCTTTTTCCGGAATGGTTATTCCACAGCTGGAAAAGTACTATGCACCGGACCTTCTCGAACGAGAACTGCTTCCCACCACTAAAAAGCTTGCTGAATCGGCTAATGAATTAGCGAAACACCTGCCAAAATATTGGCAGTACAAGCTTACGTTTGCAATCACCATCACAAGTCTTTTGCTGTACTTCTATAAAGAAGCCGGACTTACACCAGACCAGTTGTTTATTGTTGAACCCAAAAGTGAATCTAATGCCAAAGTCATTATCAGCATTCTTAAAAATAAAAACTATAACAATACTGTTGTACACTCTCTTACAGAATGCAAGACTTCGCTACAGCAAGAGCTGAATCTAATAAATGACGGTATGGCTGTTTTCCGTGATTCTTCCTACATTGAAGACGAGAAACGCCGCAATGCCGGACTGGAAGTTCTGCTTCAAGACTTGAATTGCAGAAACGGAAACGAAACCGCAGGTCGTCATCTGATTGCAGTTGTTTCGGACAATTCCGGCAATATTTCCTCAGAGATTCCAGCCTATTTTCTCGACTTTAACGGATGCAGGGATATAGCGGATGATTCTGAGCTTCAGAAAGCAATCGGAGAATTTGAGTTCTCCCTGATAAATTTGCTTGCCAATTCCAAAAGAGATGAAAATATAGTAACATGGGCATTAAGCAAAACCACTAACTTAAATAAAGCAATCTTGAACTCAGAGTACCATATGACACAAAGAATGATTCAAACGACTATTGAAATCCTGGTAGAACATCATCTGATTTCACCTGACGAAAAAGAACAAATCATTCAGTATCTCCGGAACGCTCACTATGAAGGAACAAACTCAAATCAAGCCGTTTCTAATGAATTCCGGAAGCTGCTTTCCAGCTACATTGAAGACGGAAGAATTGGTATCGCCAATCAGATAGGACCTCCGTACTTTGATTTGACCAAGTTGATGGTATTCCTTGATGAAGGATATATCAATATCATGGCTTCAACCCTTGACAAATGCATTTTGCCAAACATGAAGATTACAAAAAAACGCAACAAATTATTGCAGTCGCTCAAAGAGTGTGATAAGCTGTACGCCAATAACAACTACAAACGCAATGTTGATGTTGAGACTGCACCTGGAATGACAGAAACTGTCAGTGTTTACAGCTTCCCAAAAGACATTCTCACACAGACATGCAGA
>JAFVDR010000249.1 GCA_017476165.1 Treponema sp.
ATTTCAGTCTGCGACAACTCTCGTTCTCCCCTCAGTTCCCTTAATCTCAATCGTAATTCAGCCATTTTCATCAACCTCCATATCATCATTATACCATACTCAGAAAGTGAATGTCAATAGTCAACAATTTATAGATGAAAATTCTGGTGCGTAGTGATATTGGCTTTTACTCTAAAATTGAGTAATATAGAATACTGAAAAACTATTTTTCAACAAAAAATAAAAATCCGAATCGCAGATTTCTGCAACTCGGTATGGCTTTTCGCAAAAGAAACCTTTTGCGAGAATTATAGTAAAATATTCAGTATTCAAGTTTAAAACATTTCATAAACTTCTGTTTCAAAAAAACTATTGGTAAATTTATTCAAAATAATTTTGCAAAATTTCAGCATTTCGCTCAAAACTTTTGGGCTTTAAAATATAAGCTAGTTCTCGGTAGAACACCAATTTCTACATTCATATTAAACTAGAGGTGATAGTATGAATTATGAAGAAAAAAAGAATTTAATTGAAAAAATGCTTATGCATTATGGAGAAATTTTTTCACCGGAAAGTGCCGAGTCATTTGTCAATGAACTTTCACCCTTGTTGCAGCCAAACTCGAAATATAGACGACCTATAAAAGAATGGATGAATGGAAAAACAGAAATCATTGATATAACCCTTCCATGCTTAGATAATATTTCAAGTTGGTCATTAGTACAAATTGCACAGAAGTTAGACCAAAATACGCCTAACATTCCAGTTGCTGCTTTTCTTTTATCTTTATATGAAGAATTTCCAATAACGTTAAGTGAAATTTTATCGGTATGTGAAGAATTTTGTTGGTGTGATGAGAGTATAATTTGTGCTGATAAACCTGAATGTTCGTTTGCCTATTTGGATGAAGAATATGAACAATGGTTTTTTTTGAATGATAGTTCAAGCACAGACAATCTTAAAAGTCATCAGCTTTGGCAAGTACTATTACAGATGTCAATTTTTGCTCCCATTATCATGTTGGAACATGAGCTTGGGACTACCGTTGAATTGTACGATGATGGAAAGTATTACATAATACCACCTGAAAGTGAAAATACATGAAAGGGAAGGTGGAATATGAATAGAACTGCATTGAATGCAACTGAAAAATCACAAGTTGCAGTATCATATAATTCGAAAGGTCAAGCTGTCGATCCACATACTAGGCAGCCCTTAAATATGGGGAAGGTTGATATAGGTCACAGATATGGCTATGAAGAAAAAGCTTTGCAACGATGTGCTGAGCGTTGTCATATGACACAAAAACAATATAACCAAATGGTGAAAGAAAATGCAAAACGCCTTTTTCATTTGGAAGACCGCACTCAAAATAGAAGCCATAAACATGAATGCAAAGATTTTAAAACACAGAATAGAAAATGCATGCAATTGATTCGTGAGTTCAAGAACAAAAGCAATGGTAAAAGCAAACAATCGGCAAAAGTAAGAAATTCAAAGTCTTCACCAAAGGTGCGGACATCTAAAGGGAAAACCATTCAAGGATATCAAAGGATTTCAATGAATGCCACAGGAAATAAAATGGGAATAAAAAGTGGTATTGTCGGTAGTCAAGGGAAAAATGGATCTGGTGGCAATGGAAAAATTGGTGGTCATAGTAGTAAAGGTGGCTCTATTGGAGGGGGCAAGGGAGTATCGACTGGTGGAGGTGCTAAAGGTGTTTCTACTGGTAGTGGAAAAGGAAAGTGAATTATATTTATGGATGATATAAATATTCTTGATGGATACCTTGTGAAAGCAACCCCAGAAATGAATATTATTGATATAGAAAGAAAACTTAGTTCTGATGATATTCTAAAAAAAGGTTTGCTGTTTGCTGGTAGTGCAAGACAAGGTAAAACAAACGTGATGATGAAAATTACATCAGATATAATTTATTCTTTGAATTGCAATGATGTTATGGTTATTTTAGATGTTAAAGGTGATTACAAGAAATCATTTTATCAAACAGGTGATATTATTTTGTCACCTACTGATGATACATTTCTGTGGAACATCTTTGATGAATTGAAAATCATTCCGTTTGGTAACGAATTAGACAATAGAGTACGTGAAACAGTAGAGTATTTCTTTTACGGTTTGGAATCCGCACGAGAGCCTTTTGGGACAAATGCTGCCAAAATAATAACATATTGTTTGATAATGTATCTTCTTTTAGAAGCTGATTCAAGGGATGACGATTCAAACTTAAACCATTATGAGCTTTGTAAGCTTATTGATGGCGTGACCAATGACAATTCTACTGTGGATGCATATGAAAACTATAGGCAAATATTAAATTCGTACACTAAATTTAAAGTTGCAAATCTGTTTTTACCTCCATTAGATAGTGGTATGATGGGACCAAGCGTTATTACAGAAATAATAGTGATGCGTCAAAGAATGTTTGTCGCTACATTTGGCGAGAAAATAAAAAAAAGACAACAAGCATATATTACCCCAGGCATCATTCCGAAATTAACAGGATCGAAAATTATTTTTTTAGAATTCAATCAAAGATATAGAAAGACTTGTATCCCAGTGTTTCGGTATTTTGTCGATATGCTAATTGCAGAATATACAGGTTCAGAGGACAATCACCGAGGAAGGTTATTCTTGATGCTTGATGAACTTGCAATTCTTCCAGAATTGAATAACCTATCTTTTGCTCTGTCACTAGGTGCGGGCTTAGGAATACGAGTAATTGCAACATTGCAAGAAATAGAGCAAATTAAGAATAACTATCAAGAGCATCCTCATAACGCAGAGGTTTTGATTGGTGCTTTTCAAAGTCAAATTATATTTAATAGTGATATAAATACAATTGAGTATTTTCAAAGACTTTTTGGAAAAGCATTGGTTCAAAGAATATTTATAAAACCAGGAGGAGGAATTGGTTACACTGAGCCTGTTAGTGCAAATACAATCGAAACTCATGAGATACAGACTCTGTACCAGTTCTTTTGCACTCAGCATAGGCCCTCCGATTACAATAGCCGGAAGTTTTTCATCAGCTTTTCTGTTCCTCGGTCTGTATACAATACCTGCTAACCTGAGACCGGATTCCTCATTCTCAAACACAACTGGAGTACGGTCAACCTTTTCAATCGGCGGCTTTGCAATTTTCAGTTCTGACATAACAATTCTCCTTTTCGTTATTCATTTAACAGCTTCAAACATCCGCAGTCCGGTATATAAATACACCATCATTGCAGGATAGTCATGCTCATATTCATTTGCCACATCGAAATGCACATTTCCATGCGAGAAATCTTCTGCAAACTGGAATGTCTTTTTATGCAGCTTCATAGAGTTCATCTGTGCGGACAGGACATTATGTGCAATATCCTCTGTTCCTGTTGCGGCATAGATATAGAAATCTTCTGATGTATACCCTTGTCTGCTGACTGCATGGTTCAGACTGGCGGCGGTCACAGCGTGAGGGAAGTCCAGTCCTCCAAGCATTCCACATGACCAGCAGTCACCACTCATGGGAAGATAGAATTTGAAATAATCCAGACAATCCATAAACGTATACCAAGTTGTGACAGAACCCATTGAAACCCCTCCGAAACTTCTGTGCATCCGTGAGGCTTTCAGACCATCATAGTCAGTTGTTTCTGCATAAGTATGATATTTCTGTTCTACCGCCGGTATCAGTTCACTGACAAGTTCATTCTTGAAAGATTTTGTTAGTTCACCCTCTGAACGGGTATCATCACTGCGGTAAAATGTGGGAGTCACAACAATTGTCGGCTGAATATCACCATTTGCAATCATATTATCGAGTATCCGTTTCAAATCTCTGTCATCGTTTTCTGTACCAAGGTATCCGCTTTCAGAACCTCCTCCGCCATGCATCAGATAAAAAATATCATATTTGGTTTGAACATCGTTTTCATCATATCCATAAGGCAGATATATATAAGCGGTTTTTGTTAAACTGCCTGTCTGATAGTCAAATCGTTCTATTGTTCCGTCACGGTCTATTGTTTCATAATAGCTTTCCGGAACTTCATCAAGTTCCTTAGCAGACCTGTCAGGCAGAGAAATGACTTTAAAAGAGTAAAGGTAACCAAGTACCAAGTATGCGAGCAATATGAGAAGAACTACAGCTATAATTTTCGTTATCCTCTTTCTTCTATTGCTGATATGCTTTTCTTTCATTGTCATCACCGCCGTATTTTCATAGAAGTCACAATGTATATTCTGTCCGTCACAGCGAATTGAGATATGCATCAAATTCACTTTTGACATCGTTGTTGTCCGTATCAGCATTTATCGTAAAGCCATCCAGAATCACTGCATCAGGTTCATATTCTTTCATCTGGACAATCATTCTTCCAAAACCTGAGCCGTGATGAATACCGAACGGAACTATGGTTTTATTTGAAAAATCATACTTCTGAAAGAACACATGCACTGGCTGCGGAAGTTCACCCCACCATACAGGTACGCCAAAATAGACAGTATCATAGTCCTCTAAATTGATTATTTCATTCTTAAAAGTAAACTGCTTGTTATGGGCAATATCGTCCTTTGCAATGCCTGTCATGTCCTCAAAATCCGGTGGATATACTTCATTTACCTGAACAGAAAATACATCAGCATTTTTCAGGTTTTTTATTTCATTGACCATTACTTTCATATTTTCAATGTTTTTTCCCGTTGAACCGCCACGCAGACTTGCAGTAGATACAGCATCAGCCTCAAGTCCGGTAATATCAATGTTTTCAGAATAGTCGAAGTAAATAACAAGAGTTTTTGTACTGCTTTCTCTTTCAGTGTCATTTTCTGTTCGATCAGTTCC
>JAFVDR010000250.1 GCA_017476165.1 Treponema sp.
ATAGAATTCCAACACACATCTTGTATTGTGTGTAATGAATGAGTCTGGAACTTTCACCCATTTTTGTTCGTCTGATTCAGGAGTGCCATTGCCAAGTACCGGAATGAAGAAAACTCCTGCGTTGTCTCCCGCAACCTTGAGGTTTCTGCCGCTAATCCTTGTGCTGAATGTTGCTTTTAAGATTTCTTTTTCAGATTCTTTTTCTGCTACAGGATTTTCAATTTTGCTGATTTGTGGCGACGGATCTGTTACTGCAGTCACTGTTGCTGTCAATTCCTTTAGCCTTTTCCTAAGTCTGTCATTTACGGAAAAACGTGTTTCAAATCCTGTCACGGATTCCGACTCTGGTGTTAGCGAGTGTACGCCTTTGCATGGAGAAATGTACAGTTTTCCGATTTTCATTATGTCCACGGCAAAGCCAAGCTCTGCCTGTTCAAGAATTTCCTTTGCTACAAGTTCCATTGCATGTTCAACCTGATATCTGTCAATGCCCGTGTTGTGGGCTGCAACAAGATCAAGAATGCGGTCTGTCGTTACGGTTCTTCGTGGAACTCTTGCAATGTATGTGTTTTCCTTGAAACTGCAAGGGCTTAATGTTACTGCAAAATTGGTTTCGTGCTTTATGTCTGTGTTTGTCATGTATACATCATATCATGTTTTGAGGATGAAAATTGTAGATTAAAATCTACTGCTGCATGTTCCGACAGTGTATCGGTATGTATGCCGATACACTGTCGGTAACAGGTACCGATGGGGTATCGGTAAACGTTGCTGTCACCGGTAGTGGCGTGTGAACATCCAATTAAGAATGATTTTCAGCTGATTACTTTATATTGAAGACGAATGTAGGAATCATTTAAAACCTTAAGCTCCTGCAGTTTCAATACGCCTAAAGAGGAAAGTTCGTTTTTAGACATTAATGATTTACCATCTACAAGAGTTGGCGTATCTTTTCCTCCTATGAGAACAGGAGCAAAAACAATGTCTACATAATCAAGGAGCTTTTCCCGAAGAAAAATTGAATTTACCGTGCCTCCACTTTGGACGGTAAGCCTTTCACATCCGAAATCTTTTTTTAATTGATACAGACCATCCTTCAAAGAAAATTGGTCTTGATATATTATGTGAAGATTTTCTTCTTTTACAGAGAAAGCAGGATGATTTTTATTTGATGTCATGAGGACAAAATTTTTTGACTTGGCGCAAAAATATTCTATTCCTCGCTTATCCAAATGTGAATTGTCCAGCAAAACAAAAGATACAGGAGTCTTTTCTGGCAAAGGATTTCTGTTTGCTCCCATTTTTTCCTGGACTCGCCCTGTGTTGAAAGCCCATAAGTCAGTAGTCTGTTCGATTTCATAATACTGATGCAGACCTTCTTTTAGGCCGCTGATTTTGGGGAAATCTTTGTCTACATCAAGGTCATCTGTCGCACCTGTACTGATTTTTCCGTCAAGTGATACTAACATAAACAATGTCGTTATCGGTCTATTTTTATCTTCCATATTTTTCCTTCCTACTAAGTGGCGCAGTGTGCCCGCTGTCGGCTTTGAAAATCATGTTAGGTTTTATTCTTTATTTACCGTCATAATGATTTTTACACTGAATAATCTTTATAAGTTCATCTTTAATTTTATACACTAATCTGTTTTTATCATCTATAGTTCTAGACCATTATCCAGTTAAATTGCCTTTTAATGGTTATGGATGTCCTATTCCGTCATATCTTTGTTTACAAATGGTTCTATTCGTGTGTATAATGGATTTGGCGTAGTACATGGTGTAAGGAGTGAAAATGAAGGTTTTGCTTGTAAATGGAAGTCCTCGCCTTAATGGCAATACGGTGCGTGGTCTTAAAGAAATGGAAAAAATTTTTTCTGAACAAGGAATTGAAACTGCATTTTTCAATATTGGCAATAAGGATATTCGTGGATGCATAGCTTGCGGTCAGTGCAGTGAACTGGGGCACTGCGTGTTTAATGATGCAGTGAATGAGTTTGCAGTTCAATTTAGGGAGGCGGACGGATTGGTTGTGGGAACTCCCGTTTATTATTCTGCACCTAATGCTACTGTTCAGGCTTTTTTGCAACGACTTTTTTACAGTACTCCCTTTGACAAGACTATGAAAGTTGGTGCGGGGTTTGTTTGTGCCCGAAGAGGCGGAACAACTGCATCTTTTGATGTCCTAAACAAGTTTTTTACGATAAGTGGAATGCCTGTTGCTTCCAGCCAGTACTGGAACAATATCCATGGAGGTGCTCCCGGTCAGGCGGAACAGGATGCAGAGGGAATGCAGACTTTGCGAGTACTTGCCCGCAACATGAGCTTTCTTATGAAATCAATTGCACTTGGAAAAGAAAAATTCGGCTTGCCCGAAAAAGAAAATCGCGTATGGACTAATTTCATTTAAGAATTGTTCCTGCTTTTTTGATTGGGACTCCAAAAAAATGCGTAAATACGCAAAAATTTGGAGTAACCCATGAATATATAAGCCGTTCTCAATATCTTAAGCAGCTCTTTGTTCATTCAGAGCCGGTCGTCTTGTAAAATAGATAGACTTTTACTTGTGATTTGGTGTATACTTAATTTATGCCTATAAAATTAATTGCAATGCTTATTGTGGCTGCTTTGACAGCTGTGTTTACTGGTTATAATCTTGGAAATTCCTGTGATGTGTGGATAATCCGCACATTCAAGGACGTTCCTGTATTTGTTACCATTATTGTTTCTGTAATAGTTGGCGTTGTCATAACGCTTCCTTTTACAACGGGGCGCCGTGTGACTCGTGAAGACAAAAAGATATTGAATGCAGATAAAAAGGCTAAAAAAATTCAGGCCAAACAGGAAAAAAAGGATAAAAAGGCAAAAAAGCCCGTAGTACAGGAAAATCTTGTCTCTGACAGTGCGTCCGAAGCTACTTCTTCTGCTTCGGATGCAGCACTTTTGCCTGAAAGTTCTTCTCCTGCAGCTCCTGCAATTGAATATTCTGATAGTGAACATATTCCGTCAGAAGCCGATTAATATAATATGAGGAAACTTTCTGCTGTTGTTTTATTATTGTGTATAACATCATTTGTTCATGCCGGTTCAATGGATACTGGTGCAAAGTCTGCACTGACCTTGCGGGCAAATGCATTGTTAAAAGATGATGTCCAGCAGAGTCTTTCATATCTTACCAGCCATATTGTCCTTGCATCGTCAGAAAAGGAACGCCGTTCCATCCTGTATTACACAGGTACGCTTCAGGAACAGCTGGGCTATTATGCTGAGGCTGCAGTGTCCTATGCCGATGCAGCAGCAATCGAAGAAGAAGATGCAAAGGGAATGCCCAAGGCAACGAATGCCCAATTGTATCTGTATGCTGCCCGTGCAAGTTTGGGAGCTGGCGATTTTGTCAGTGCAGATAAGTATCTTGATGCTCTTCCTGTCATTTATTCAAAAGATTCTCTGATTATTGCCTTGAAGCGTTTGTATTCCGCATGGAGTTCTTTGTGCAAGGCTGAAGACTTTCATGAAGCGAAAGGTGTCATTGCCAACCTTGACTCTTTTGCAAAAGATGATTCAATGAAGAGTGTTCGGGCTACCGTCCTGTTTACGCTGTGGTATCTTACAAATGACGCATCTTATGCAGATGCATTGCGGCAAGATTTTCCTTCCAGTCCCGAAGTTTCAATTATAGATGGAAAAAACCAAATCATGACAATTCCGTTCTGGTATTTTGTTCCGAGGGCATCTGCTACAGAAAAAGATGGGGAACAATCCTTTGACTGGAATGATCCTGCAGTTGAAGCATCGAAGCAGCTGGCTGCAGAACAAGAAAAACAGAAACGAGACGAATCACAACATGCCGCATCCGAAGAAATAACTGCTGCTCCTTCTGCACTTATTCATCCAAAAAAGAAACAGCAGACAGGATTCTTTAAAGTAAAGGAAAATGCCGATAAGCTTGTCTTGAAATTGGAGGCTGCCGGGTTTGACGGGTACATTGTAACGGAAATCCGTTCCGATGGCGAAACACGGTATCTAGTTGTTGTAGATGAAAATGAAACGCTGTCAATGGGAAAGAAGTTGAAAGCAGCGGGTTTTGACTGCTATATGATTGAAAAGTAACGCGTTTTTGGATATACTCTATCAATTATGAGTAACGAAACATCTAGAGACGTAAAAGAGTTGTGCCACTGGGCAGACCAGCAGGCAGACCGCATTATAAAGCAGAAAGGAGACCTTCCTTCGTATACCTGTGCTTCCGGCATTACACCGTCGGGCACTGTTCACATAGGCAATTTCCGAGAAATCATTACTGTCGATTTGATTGTCCGTGCATTGAGGGATCGCGGCAAGAATGTTCGTTTCATCTATTCTTGGGACGATTATGATGTATTCCGAAAAGTTCCTGCAAACATGCCACATCCAGAAGTTCTTGAAAACTATTTGAGATATCCCATTACGATGGTTCCAGATACCTTTGGGCGCAATGAAAATTATGCTCGCCATCATGAAATGGACATTGAGCAGGAGCTGCCGAAAGTTGGCATTCATCCTGAATTCCTGTATCAGGCAAGCCGCTACCGCGATAATCGCTATGCAGAGGGCATGAAAAAGGCCATGCAGAATAGGGATCTCATTAAGTGGTGCCTGAATAATTACCGTGATGATGAACACAAGATGAAGGACTCAGATGTATACTGGCCGATTGCAGCGTTCTGTTGCAAGTGCAATAAAGATACGACGGAGATTACTGGGTATGACGGGGAATATGGCGTAAGCTACAAGTGTACGAGTTGCGGCCACGAAGAAAAAGGAGACCTGCGTACAAGCAAGGACTACAAGCTGGCATGGCGCGTTGACTGGCCTATGCGCTGGAATGAGGAAAAAGTCGTATTTGAACCGGGTGGAAAAGACCACATTAGCCCAGGCGGAAGCTATGATACAGCCAAACTGGTAAGCAAAAAGGTTTATGGGTGGGATGCTCCTGTTACCATGAAATATGACTTTGTAAAGCTCAAGGGTGTTCCTGGCAAGATGTCTTCGTCAAAGGGCAAGGTTATTTCTTTGGTTGATGCATTGCTTGTCTATCAGCCGGAAGTGTTGCGCTATATTTTTGCTGTAAATAAAGTTGACCACGAGTTTTCCATTAGTTTTGACCTTGATGTCATTACTATGTACGAAGCGTATGACCGTACGGAGCGCATTGCATGGGGGGTGGACAAGGCAAAGAATGAAAACCTTGAGCGTCAGGAAAAGCGTGTATATGAACTGAGTCAGGTTGAGCCTGGAATGCCTGCGGTCATGCCGTATCAGATCCCATTCCGCCAGTTGACAACACTGTTGCAGACATACTCTGGAGATATAGACAAGGTCATTGCTTCGTTGCCAGACGTAAAACCTGAACAGGTCGAAAGAATCAAGCAACGTGCTGTGTGTGCTTGGTATTGGGTAAAAGAGTGTGCTCCAGAGGAATTCAAATTTGCATTGAGAGATGATGGAAGTCGCATTGATGTTGCTGAACCTGCATTGACGGCTCTCCGTCAGATTCGTGATGAAGTGGTTCCGGTAATGGATTCCTTTGCAACCGATAAGGATTTGCAGCAAAAAATGTATGACATTGCAACTGCATTAGAAATGCAGTCAAAGGAGTTGTTTACAATTATGTATCATGTCCTTATCAATAAGGATCAGGGACCTCGCCTTGCAAACTTTATGCGCATAATCGGAAAGGAAAAACTTCAGAAGATTCTTTCTGTCTATTAATTGAACTGAGATGCTAAAAAAAAAGCTGTCCGTTTATCGGACAGCTTTTTTTTGTTAGTGCTTATTCTGGTTTTGCAATGGGATTGTCATTTTCATCAAAAAGACCGTCCTTTGTCATGTAATAGGTCTTTATGGGAGGAAATCCGTTGAAGCTGACGCTTGCGTAGCTTGATGTATATGCTCCTGTTGAAAGCCAATATACTTTGTCTCCGATCTTTAAATCGACAGGGAGCTTGTATTTTTCATGTTCATACATGATGTCGGCACTGTCACAAGTTGGTCCTGCAAGAATGACCTCTCCTTCCTTGCTACCGTCTTTTTCTGTTATGACTGGGTACTTGATTGATTCGTCAAGGGTTTCAATGAGTCCATTGAACTTGCCTGTATCAAGGTACACCCATCGTTGCAGTGCCGTGTTGTTTTTTCGGCTCACCAGAACAACCTCTGATGTAAGTATGCCCGAGTCTGCTACGAGTGAGCGTCCTGGTTCAAGGACTATCATTGGGACGTCTTCTCCGAAGTCATCCTGCAGGTAGCGTGTTATTTCCGATGCATATTCTTTTAATTCGTTCGTAGGCTGGATGTAATGGGCAGGAAAGCCTCCTCCCATGTTAATCATTGAAAGTTTTATGCCTTCTTCTTCTTCGATTGATTCAAAAAGATATTTTGTTTTTGCAATGGCATCGTTCCACTGTCCTATGTCGCGCTGCTGGCTACCTACGTGAAAACTGATGCCGTATGGTGTCAGACCTAAATCGCGTGCCTGTACAAGCAAATCGTAAGCCATGTCTGGGTGGCAGCCGAACTTTCTGGAAAGCGGCCAGTCTGCCGTTGTTGAGTTTTCAACCAAAATGCGCACATAGATGCGTGAATTGGGAGCATATTTTGCAATGTTCTTTAAATCTTCCTTTGAGTCTGTGGCGTACATTCGTACACCTTTTTCATAGAAGTAGGCTATGTCTTTTGCTTTTTTTATGGTGTTTCCGTAGGAAGTGCGGTCGGGGGAAACTCCGAGCGAAAGAACTCTGTCAAGTTCGTAGCGCGATGCAATGTCAAAGTTTGAACCGAGCTGATCAAGAAGCTTTAAGACGGGGATGCCTGGATTAGACTTGACTGCATAGTAAATATGTGCATAGGGGAATGAATCCTTTAGCTGCACAAAACGATGATGAATGGATGTTGTGTTCACGAAAATATTTGGGGTAGCAAAATCCTTAGATGCTTCTAAAAAAGCATTCCATTCTGAATTGGAGAGATACTCTTCACGATTAAACATGGGTAATTCCTGCCTGAAAATAGTGATTAAACGCGATAATAACACAAATGTTTTTATGTGCCTATATGAATTTTAGAAATTTTTAAAAAATTTCTTATTCACTTTGGAATGAGCGTCCTTTAAATGCCTCAAACCAAATATTTTATGTATTGATTAATAAACTAACTAATAAACTAAAGTTTATTAGTTAAAAATTTACGTAAAAACTGGACAAAAATTACTTTTTGATATACAGTTAAAAATGAATGGAGAGCATCTTGAAAAACTCACTTTCGTTACTTTTTTCGAGATGCCCTTGAATGTTAAGGAGGTCCCTTATGATGTTGCAGAGTTTTGATGACAGGTTGGAAATGTTGAAAAAAGAATACGATGCCTTGGTACGCATGCCGAATGAACCTGTTTTGCCCGGAAACGGAATATATGTACGCTATAAGAATCCTGTAGTAACAGCCTCTCATGTTCCATTGGACTGGCGTTATGATTTAAATCGGAAGACAAATCCCTATTTAATGGAACGAATGGGAATTAATGCTGCATTCAATGCTGGTGCAATAAAGTTTGGCGGCAAGTATTGTCTTGTGGTTCGTGTGGAAGGCAGTGACAGAAAGTCTTTTTTTGCTCTTGCTGAAAGTGATAACGGCATTGACAACTTTACTTTTTCAGATTTGCCTATTGTCATTCCTCAGACTGAAAATCCTGACGTAAATGTCTATGATATGCGTCTTACTGCTCATGAAGATGGCTATATATACGGCATTTTCTGCAGCGAACGCAAGGATCCTGATGCTCCAAAAGGAGATACATCGAGTGCAACTGCTTCTGCAGGAATTGTCCGTACCAAAGATTTGAAATCGTGGGAACGCCTGCCTGACTTAAAGACTGCAAGCAGCCAGCAACGGAATGTTCTTTTGTTCCCTGAATTTGTGCAGGGCAAGTATCTGCTCTTTACTCGTCCTCAGGATGGCTTTATTGATACTGGTAGCGGCGGTGGAATTTGTGCAGGTTTGAGCGACAGTATGGAACATGCCTGTGTCTTGAATGAACAGCTTGTTGACGAAAAAGTATACCACACCATAAAAGAAGTAAAGAATGGAGCTGGCGCAGTGCCTATCAAAACTGCAAAGGGATGGCTGTTTATTGCCCACGGAGTACGCAATACGGCGTGTGGTCTGCGTTATGTTATATATGCATTCATGACAAGCCTTGAGGATCCTATGAGAGTTATAGCTCGACCTTCAGGCTATTTGATTGCACCTGAAGGAGCAGAAAGAATTGGTGATGTCAGCAATGTCGTGTTTATAAACGGTGCAATTCAAGATGATGACGGGCGGCTCCTTCTGTACTATGCTTCAAGCGATACTCGCATGCATGTTGCTGAAACAACGGTTGACAGATTGGTTGATTACTGCCTGAATACTCCGGAAGATTCCCTTACTTCGCAAGGGCAAGTACAAAAACGCATTAAACTGATACAGGCTAATAGAGGGGTGTGATTGCTATGAAGAAGACTGTATTGAATGAATTGAATGATGAATTGTTAAATGAAATTCTGCAGTATTGGATTCGTTTTGCCAAGGATTCTGTGACGTCAGGTTTTTTTGGTGCAATAGATAACATGAAGGTTCCAGATACAAACGAGGAACGTTCCGTTGTAATGGTCAGCCGTTTTTTGTGGACATATAGTGCAGCGTATTCCATGTATAAAAAAGAAGAGTATTTGGAAATGGCAGATTATGCATTTAACTATCTGCATAATCATTTTTTTGATGTTGTCCACGGAGGTTTCTTTTGGTCGGTGAATGCTGACGGGACTCCAAAAGTTATTCGGAAACAAATTTATGGCAATGCATTTGCCTTGTATGCGTTGAGTGAGTATGCAGCAGCCCTTTATAAGGCTGAATTAGATGCATCAAATGCATTGGATGAGGCAAGCTCAAGCGATAAATCTGATGGAGGAAAATCTCGTAAGTCAAGCATGAATGTCATCAATATAGCCTGGAAATTGTATCAGCTTTTGCAAGACAAGGCGTATGATTCTGAATATAAAGGATATTATGAGGCTCGGAACCGTGATTGGTCTTGGACAGATGAGACAAAGCTGAGTGACAAAGATATTGACTGCTGCAAATCCATGAATACAAATCTGCACATAATGGAAGCCTTTTCTGCCTTGATTATGGCTCTCGGTTCTATTTTTGGGAAAAAAGATTTCAAGGTTATAGATGTTCAAAAAGCACTTTCCATGCTTATAACGGTGCATGTAGAATGCATCCTTCAAAAAAATATGCATTTGGCGTTGTATTTTGACAGGAAATGGAATGTCCTTGAACCGAACGAAATTTCCTATGGCCACGACATTGAGTCCAGCTGGCTTTTATGGGAAGCTGCTGAAGCTGTTGGCGACATGTGCAATAAAAAATCTGTCAGGCAGTGTGTGCTTGCTATTGCAGAAGTTGCATTGAACGAAGGATTTGATGAAAAAACAGGAGGCATGGACAACTGCCTGCATCCAGACGGAAAGCGCGATAGCGACAGGATTTGGTGGGTTCAGGCAGAAGCAATGAACGGTTTCTTTAATGCTTGGCAGCTTACTCAGGACAAAAAATACATGAATGCTGTTGAAAAGCTGTGGACATGGATTTGTACGTTCCAAAAAGATAAGAGTCATGGAGAATGGTTTAACTGTGTCCATAAAGACGGCTTGCCTGATGCGGCAAGTGTAAAAGGTGGAAACTGGAAGACAAGCTATCATAACGGACGTGTATGCATGGAACTGCTAAAGAGATGCGGCTGCTGAGTGTCTAGTCTGAAACTGCATCTTTGTGCTGTGGCACTGCAATAATGAGTACAAGGGAAACTGCATACGGAAGCGAAAGCAATAAGGACGACGGAATGCTGGAAAATAAGGGAATGTTTTGAATTGTTGTACCGGCATATTCTGCTATTGCAAATACGAGTACTGCAAGTACTACAAAAAGCGGATGCTTTTTTCCTAAAAAAACAGCTGCCAAAGCTGTCCAACCTCTTCCTGCTGACATTCCTGGAACATACGAGGAAAGCCGGGCTGCAAGGACGCATCCACACAGTGATCCGTTGGCAGCTGCGAATACCCACGATATGGTCTTGTACAAACCTGCTGATTTTCCCTGCGCATTGAGCATGTCGGCATCACTCCCTGTAACGCGTATTGTTAGCCCCAGTGTTGTATGATGTAGCATTGCAATTTGCAGGACAGACAGGGTATAGCACAGTACTGTTGTTATGGCTCTGATTTTTTTTGCATTGAATAAGAATGCCTGACTGTAGAGAACACCTCTGGTTCCAAACAGAGATGCCGAGAGCAGTGTAGCAAGTGCAGCAAAAAGCATGTTCATTGCCAGCGAGACCAGAAACATGTTTGCATGATAGTGAGATGCAATTCGTTCAAACAGGACGACTGTTGTCGTACAGCACACAACGGAAAAGAGCATGGCACAGAAAAGGTTTCCTGTTGCAATGGTAAAGGCATAGCAGAAAAAAGCTCCTATGTTGATGAGGCATTCAAGGAACATTGCCATTCGTCCTGCATATTCACTAATCAATGCTCCAATCGTTACCAACAGCAAAGGGGCTGCAATATGTATTATTGAAAAAAAGGAATTCATGATGACCTCCGTCGAGGAATTGCAATTGAAAATAGAATGATGCCTTGTACGATCCCTGCAATGTCAAAGGAAAATCCTTGTGTCAGGGATACTCGAGAAGCAGATGTAAAGAGCCATGAAAGGACAATGGATGTCGGAATTGCCGTGAGAGGGTTTGACTTTGCAATTAAGGCAACGTTTAGGGCATTCCACCCCATGTTTGTGTAAAACCCTTTGTGGCATGTGTAATATGTTCCTGTGACTGCAAAAAAACCAGTAAGGGCATGTAATGCTCCTGATGCTGCGAGCGTGATGGAGGAATTGATTGCAGAAGAATATCCACAGTATCGGGCAAAAAGGGGTGCTGTTCCCCAAATGGACATTTTTCTTCCGAAGTCAGTTTTGTACATCAGATGCCATGCAAGAATGCAAACGATAATTGCCAGTACAAACGAAGCTGTGAGTGGAGATGGCGAAAGCCATTGCTTCATTTTATAGGCATCATCGATGTAGGGAAGGGCAAGCATGTTTGTTTCCGAACTTTTTTTTGAAGCAGTAATAAAGCCGTCTACGAGGGGAATGACTGCAGCTGAAAAGAGAAATGTTGTTAAAAGAACTTTTGCTCCACGCAATTCTTTGAGCAGTGCCGAGAATGTTGCCATAATGGCTCCTGATGCTGCACTTGCAAACAAAGCGGTAATAAATACAACGGAAGCAGGTCCTTTCATGACATTGAGTATGATGCATCCTGTGAATCCCCCTATGTACACTTGTCCTTCACCTCCTAAGTTCATGTTCCCGCTTCTGATTGCGATGGCAGAACCTGTGCCTGCAATC